>CAZDHQ010000047.1:0-12581 GCA_964505135.1 uncultured Ferruginibacter sp. | reverse complement strand
TTCCATCTAATAAGACGGTCTTCAATCAGGTATCTAAGTGTTTGTGAGTTTAATTGTCCGGTTGATAATAATTGATTGTGTTGGATTTTTGCATTTTCATTATACAAACAAGTATCATTTTTTTCTTCCTGGGTTAAAGTAGTTGATTGTAAAATGGTTTCTCTTTCAATCTCCAATGCCTGGATAAAGTCTTTGCTTTTTTTTAAGGTTTGGGCTGTCATATTTATCATTTTGATCAGGCAAAGGTTGTCCTAATTATTGATAATAAGCAGCTCAATCCAAACTTCCCTACTTTTGCCCGATGCAACCGAAAAAAATAGACCTCCTGGAAAAAACACTAAAGGCATTTAATATTGATGCATTGAATGAAATGCAGCTGGCTGCCATCAATGCTATACAGGAACATGATAATGTGATACTGTTGTCGGATACCGGCTCCGGCAAAACACTGGCTTTTTTAATACCTGTCGTGCAGATGCTAGATGCCAACAATAAAAAAACACAGGCGTTGGTGATAGTGCCATCCAGGGAACTGGCATTGCAGGTAGAGCAGGTGTTTAAAAAAATGGGAACGGGTTTTAAAATTACCTGCTGCTATGGCGGGCACTTAAGAGAAACAGAAGAAAACAATTTGGTACAGCCGCCTGCATTGATTGTGGGAACCGCAGGGAGACTGGCCGACCATATTCGCCGCAATAATATTACTACCGATAGTATTGAAATGTTGGTATTGGATGAATTTGATAAATCTATCGAAGCAGGTTTTGAAGAAGAGATGTCTTTTATCATTGGGTCATTGCCTGCCATTAAAAAACGCATGTTAACATCCGCCACCAATGCTGAATACATTCCTGCTTTTATTGGGTTGCAAGAACCGGTTAAGTTAAATTATCTCTCCGGGGAAATAAACGATGGTCTCGCTATTCAAACAGTACAAAGCGATGATAAGGATAAACTGAATACCCTCTTTAATTTAATCTGCTGGCTGGGTAATCGCTCTGCCGTTGTGTTCTGCAATCATCGGGAGGCGGTGGAAAGAACAAGTGCTATGTTAAAAGAAAAGGGTATTGTAAATGTCTTTTATCATGGTGCTATGGAGCAACAGGAACGTGACAGTGCTTTATGCAAATTCAGGAATGGTACTTCCAATGTGTTGGTCACAACTGATCTTGCAGCAAGAGGGCTTGATATTCCCAATATCCGTTACATCATTCATTATCATTTGCCTTTGACAGAAGATTCATTTGTGCATCGCAATGGCCGCACTGCCAGGATGGACGCCAGCGGCACAGCTATTCTTATTTTATCTCCTGAAGAAAAATTACCTGCCTATATTTCTGCACCTGTTACGCAGATTGATATACCTGCTGAAGAGTTAGAATTGCCCGAGAAACCAAAATGGTCAACGATCTTTATTGCCGCTGGTAAAAAAGACAAAGTGAACAAAGTGGACATCGTTGGATTTTTGGCCAACAAGGGGCAGTTAAAAAAAGAAGACATTGGTTTGATTGAAGTAAAAGATTTCTTCTCCTTTGTTGCGGTAAGGAAAGTAAAAATGAATCATGTATTAGAATTAATAAAGGGAGAGAAGATTAAAAATAAAAAGGTGAAGATTGAGATTGCAAAGTAGCAAAGTCTATTGGACATTATGCTACTGCAATTAAGAAACTTACTTTTTCTTTTTATCATCCACATATTCCAATATATCAGCAGGCTGGCAATCCAGTGCTTTACAAATAGCTTCCAATGTACTAAAGCGAATGGCTTTTGCTTTTCCTGTTTTTAAGATAGATAAATTAGATAATGTCAGATCAACCCTTTCTGAAAGTTCATTCAGGGAAATTTTTCTCTTTGCCATCATCACATCCAGGTTTACAATGATTGGCATGTTTAAACAGTTAAATCGTTTTCGTTTTGTAATTCCACTCCTTTTTTAAAAATAGCAGCTATCACGTAGATCACTGCAGCCATTAAAATATATGCCTGGCTATCTGCCCAAAAAGGATTGAGGTTATCAACAGTATAACCATAGTGTTGCAGGCTCTTTACTGTTTGCCTGGCTATATGACTGATTATACCAATAGAGAAAGTAAAGTAACTTATCTGCATGATTTGCGCTGAAGCAAAACTATTGAATGGTGCTTCTAAATTAAATTTACTTACGAGCCTGATGACGACATAAAATAACCAGGCTTTTAAAATAGCTATAAAAAGAATAAAGCTGTAAACACTGAAAAAGACCCACTTACTGCGGTTGTACATATCACTCAAATCAAGTTTTTGATACAGGCGTGAAACGATGGCAGGATTGTAAATGCTAAATATAAAATTGACAAGCAAACCACCGGCTTCAATGCATAAGCCAACAAAGATGATCCATGCAATAATGCGCAGGAATTTGAATACGTAGTTGTTTCCTTTTGACATAACTATACTTTTTGTTGATACGTCAAAAGTAATAAATATTTATTGATAAACAATAAATATTTGCTTTTTAAAGGAAAATATTTTTTTTTAAATGTTCTGAGTGAAATTATTTGATGATATCAGCGGCATTATAAAAGCCTGCATACTTTATGCTAATCATTCCATCCGCTTTATCAATCACCAATCTTACTTTATCAGTAACCACCGGTTCAAATGTTTGTATGCGTTTATGCCCCACCGATTCTCCTTCTGCGATTTTTTTCCATGCATTATTGATCCACGCTTCAATTGAGTAGTTGCGAATGTTTTCCCCTTTGCTGATGTCTTCCTGTATTACCACCTGGTTCACCCGCTGCGGTTTAGCCAATGCTATCTCCGTAATTTTTTTATTGGAGTTTTTTACAAAGCCCACATTGTTTTTAAATAAGGTCTTTATCTTTTTGCCTAGACTATCAAACACCAGGGAATCCTGTTTAGGTATTAAGCCCCTGGTATCTACTACCATTCCAATCAACATATTGCTGTTTCTTCCCACACTGCTGTAATACTTATCCGTTAATTCTTTTACCGTAAACAAATAATTTTCCTGGCCTTCTCTCCACAGCCATCCACCATTCCATGCATTGTTCCTGCGGATAGGAAAATCAGATTCGCCGGGGCACCATATTTTACCAGCAGGGTTGCCATGCAAATCATTTATTTCTGTACGGCCATCAGATGCTGTGTTAGCGTCTGTCCTGCTCCATTGTGGGTAAGCAGCTACGCCATCTTCATTGCCTATCCAGCGAATAATATTGTTCACTTCCGGTGGCCCCTGGAATAAAATGGCCTGCGGCTGGTGCTGTTTTAATAACTGCATTACTTCCTCTTTCAATCCAAATTTGCCTTCTGATTTTAAACCACCATCAAACCATATTTCAAACAACGGTCCGTATTGCGTCCACAGTTCTGTTAACTGGGCCAGTACGGCTTTTTTATATACCAGTTGTGCGCTATCGTTTACAAAAGGATTGCTGCCTGCATTATAAAAGGTGTTGATATTGGTGTTATAATAAAACCCGGGCTCCACGCCATATTTTTTGCAGGAAGCAATAAAGGATTTTACAATATCCTGTTGTCCATTGCCCCATTTGGTATGGCCCACATTGTAGTTATTTACTTTGGATGGCCACAAGCAGAAACCGGTACCATGCTTCACCGTTAGTACGGCGTATTTGGCACCAGCCGCCTTTGCTGTTTTTATCCATTGATCTGTGTTGAGCCTGGAAGGATAAAAATCATTGGCGTCGGGAAGCGTTGATGGGTCTTCGTATTTAAAGGTGGTGGGTGCATAGATATTGATGTCAAGATGGATGATAACACCCATTTCTTTATCGGCCCATTGCACTTGTTCTTTGGTGGGTAATATGTTGGTTTGTGCTATTGCAATGTTGCAAATAAAAAGCAGCAGTAAGCAGTTGGCGAAGATTTGTTTATACATGTTAAGATGATGTTTGGGTTTGAAGTTAAGGAGGAAAATGGAAATGGATGTTGTTGTTTGTTTGCATCTCTACAAACCAAAATACTTATTACTCTGCCGCCAATGAACTTAAATTGGTAGTTTTATCTTTTATCAAACCATAGATTTATTATTCTTTCAATGGAATATCAAAAAACATCCCACAATACCATTAAACGTGGTGCAAAAAAAGCTACCTATAATAAAGCGGAAATTCGTGCCGTATTAGATGCCTGCGAAATATGCAGTGTTGCTTTCTCTATTAATGGCAAAGCCTATGTGCAGCCAATCAATTTTGGCCGCAGTGGCGAAACCTTGTACATGCATGGCTCACTGCAAAACAGGATGACCAATGCTTTGATTGAAAACGGCGAAGCTTGCGTAAGTGTATTTCACCTGGATGCGATGAAGCTTACCAGGTCTGCCTTTCATCATTCAGTAAACTACAGGTCAGTAGTGATATTTGGAAAAGTAAGGGAGCTGAAAACAGACGAAGAAAAACTGGAAGGGTTAAAAGCCATCATCAATCATTTTGTTCCCAATCGCTGGGAGTATTGCCGGAAGCCGAATGAAGGTGAATTAAAAGCCACCAGAGTAATCGCTATTGATATTGAAACAGCTTCAGCAAAAATTGCTACTGCACCACCCAATGATAACAGGGAAGATTATGAACTGGATTACTGGTGCGGTACCATACCGGTTAAAACGGTTTGCGAATTTCCCGTTACGGATGCTACGATGAAAGAAGGTGTGGGTATACCGGAGCATGTGCTTTCATTTTATGAGAAGCGGAAGAATGGATTTTAAATTTTTTGCAGGGAATCTTCGCTTCGATGTATGTTATTAAAATATACTGTACCTATGAAGGACACTAGTAAATACAAACCAACCACATACTTAATCAATTCCGAAAAATGTGCCGCACCAAACCAATCCTGCTGCGTCCATAAAAAATAAACACCTAACCCAAACTTTACCAACTCAGCAATCCATGCTGTGTAGCTGCGGTCCATCAAATCAGTTAAGGAGTACACCGCTGCAAACACAAAAGCCCCATACCAAAATAGCAGCGCCGTATCAATGTTTTTGATCATCGCAATATTGCCAAAAAGATAGCTCACAAAAAGCAGGATCATCAGTAACTGGAACCAACACCATACATTAAATGCCGTGGAGGTTTTGGTTTCGTATTTATCAAAATGATACACATCTTCAATTTTGTATACCGGGTATTGCTCTATCACATCCGCAGGCCGGTAGCCGGTTGGTTTAAACCAAAGTGTCAATTTATCTTTCCAGCTCCTGGTCCTCCATGCATCTTTCATCAGCAACCACACATGCTGAAAATTTATTTTAATCGGGTTCCAGGTATGTACCGGTCTTGTAATGCCATACACAGGCGGTATGCTGGTTAGCTCTTCCTGGTAAGTGCCAAAGAGCTTATCCCAAAAGATAAAAATCTGACCAAAGTTTTTATCCAGGTATTCTTTGTTGAAGGCATGGTGCACCCGGTGATGAGAAGGCGTAACAATGATCTTCTCCAGGAAACCCATTCTATTGATGTGCTGTGTGTGGTACCAAAACTGTGCAAACAAATGCAGTGGTGCCACAATGTTGATGACCTGGGCAGGTACACCCAACACGGCTGCAGGAATTAAGAAGATGATAAATACTCTTACAATGGAGGAAATGCTTTGCCGCAGTGCACAGGCTAAATTAAAGTCCTCGCTGCTGTGATGAACGATGTGGCCATTCCAAAAAAGATTGACCACATGCTGCACCCGGTGTGTCCAGTAACCGGCAAAATCCAATGCGATAAATGCAATGATGTAAACAATAATGGTGTTAGGAATAGAAAAGAGTGCCAGCCATTTTAATAAAAAAGGATAGGAGATAATTACCAATGAAAGACCCAGCACATCTTTGGTAACATTGGTAACGCCACTGGTGAGGCTGCTGATCATATCCATGTTACGAACAGTGTCTTTACCTTTTTTCCAGCCGTACCATTTCTCAACTAATACCAGCAGTAAAAAAGCAGGCATAGCAATCAGTAGTATTTGGCCGTATTGTTCCATGTGCAAGCAAAGATTAACTTAAAGATAGTTATTTACCAGAAAAGGCAAAAGCCTGGATCTTTTCCGGTTTTTAATTGATAATATATGGCCCAGCAGCATATCAATTTAAAGTGGCATCAAATAGTTTAAGGTTTCTCTATTAAAAAATAGCTATCTTTCCTAAACCGCTATCTCTTGAAATCTTACGCTATCCTTCCTGGTTGAAACCATCACTATTTTTAATCACGCTATAACTATCGTTATGTCAAAACCAATTGCAACATCTTTAGTACTGGCCTTTATATTGATCATTTCTTTAAACAGCATGGCGCAATCAGTAGGCATTGGAACCAATACACCAGACAGTTCTGCCATCTTAGACTTGAACAGTACAGACAAAGGGGTATTGGTACCAAGGATGACAGCAGCACAGCGAAAAGCAATAGTACAACCTGCAAAAGGATTATTGGTTTATCAAACCGATAGCGCCTATGGTTTTTATGTGAATGATGGAATACCGGCTATTCCAAAATGGCGGGCAGTTCAGGATGCATCTGTTGCAGGCAATGCTGCTTCTACTGATCAATGGGCTACACAGCCGATTTCTTATTTGGAGGTGAGCACCGGCGTTCCATTACAGGAGCTGGTTTTTGACGGTGAATATGTATGGGGCTATCGTTCTGTGAACGGAGCGAACAATCTCTTTCGCATTAGGGCTGGTGATGCCAGCGACTCCAGTAGTTTTTCCGTCAGTGGTACACCTCAAAAGATATTGTATGATGGCACTTATTTAATTGTTTTAAATCAAACAAGGCTAATTCGTTTGAATCCTCAAACAGGAAATATCGTTGACCAGTTAAATGCACCCATTGTTGCTGATACTAAAGACATTGTTTACGATGGAAATCATTATTGGTTGTTGCCTAATAACAGCCGCATTGCCAATATACTCAACAATGATTTAAGCGCTGCGGCTGTAGGTCCATTAAACCTGGCTCCTTCAGGTTTTTTAGCTGATGATATTTTGTTTGATGGTAAAAATGTTTTGGCACTTAGTCATTCAACCGTCACCAATAATAACCGGTGCATCCGCAAGCTGGATGTTAACACATTCACGAATATTTATACCACCACGTCTATCAATCCCTATGTTTTTCCTGCACCCCGGCACCTTGCTTCTGATGGTTATCTTATTTGGGTAACCAATGGAACAAACAGCCTGGAATATTTCCGTGCAGCTGATGGCACATTTATAGACAGAGTAGGGGTTAGTTATCCCGATAATGGCCTGGTTGAGCTTCGTTATGACGGTGATAACATCTGGCTGGGTGGCAATGCTGTTGGCGGTAATAGCCCAGATGGTAACAAGATTCAGAAAATGAATGCAGCAGAAAAAACTTTGTCAACCGTAACCTTTGAAACCCTGCGGGTGAAGTATACCAGCCTGGTGTTTGACGGCAAGGCCATGTGGATTAGCAGTGCTGATGGAAATAATAATGGCTATTTGACAAAGCGACCAAAATGATGTTTTCCGTTTGTTCCTTTGCTATCGATAGAATAGATTCCAATTTTGCAAGCCTAATAGCTTTTGAAAGTTTAGTGGCCATTATTTAGAAGATAGCTAAGCAACGGCCACGTTTCACTTCTTTGCTATTGTTTATTCAGCAATCTTACAACCGTGAGCGGCTTTTTTAAGCTGATTTTCTATAGCCTGTCCGTCGATAAGAGCCCAGTGTTCAATGATTTTTCCATTCTTGCATTTAAAATGCCTGTAGCCTGCTGTGTATAGTTCTATTCCGGTCGCTTCAATATTTCGCCAATCACCAATATGCTTCAGGTTTATTTTTATTTTTACCATACTGCTGTCTCCTTCAGTTACCTGGGCTTCAATAATGCTGTGGTGTTCAAATGAAATGCCTGTGTTGATGATCCATTTTTTTGTTCCTTCTTTTCCTGTAGGAAACATTGTAGGTAAGGAATGGTCTTTAAAGTCGGGGTGTAAAAAACTGTCCATTTTTTCAAATGCTTTATTGTTCCAGATTTGGTCAATAAAGGCTTGTACTAAAATTGAATTTTCCATTTTGTGTTATTTTGATTTAGGTCACAAAATTGAAAATTGTATATAAGGTAAACCTGTGTCAAAAGTCACAAAATTTATTTTGCACGGCGAAACCTGCTCAGTGTTTCCCTGCTAATACCCAGGTAAGAGGCGGTTTGTGTGAGTGAAACCCTTTGTAAAAAAGCCGGGTGTATTGTAGCTAACCTGTCAAACCGTTGCTTTGGCGTTAGTAGCTTAAAAGCGTTGGTATGTTCTTCCTGTTTTGTAATGATTAATTCTAAAACCTTTCTTCCAAAAGTTTCGATCTGGTGTGATTTGCTGTAAGCTTCTAACAGTTTGGCTTTATCAAGCCGTACTGCTTTGGTTTTTTCGCAAGCCTTGATCGTGTACTCAGATCTTGCTCCTGTGGTAAGACTTGTAATATTGGTTGCAAAATCATTTTCAAAATAAAACGCAGTATTGATTTCCTTTCCATCCAAATTGTAAAACGATTTGCAGAATCCCGAACTAATAAAATAAATAGCATTGCAGATTTGTCTTTCTTTTAATAGCGGTTCGTTTCTTGCAAATGTTACTTCTGTCAAACAGGTAGATAAGTCCATCCAGCTTTGTTCTGAAAAGTCGGTAATGGTGGCGATGTATTTTTTTAGCTGTTCCATGTTTGTAGAAGTACTGTATAATGTCGGACAATTATTAAATATAAGCCACCATTGCAAAGTTTAAATATGATTGACGAAGTTTATTGATCTCTGCGACAGATCATTGTCTATTGAGCATCAAATTTTATTTTATTTATTTTTTCTTTTAACCCTTGAGAGTGCCTTGCGACAGAATGGTGAATTTTCTTATAGCTGCTTATGATAAAAATGCCGGTTGTATAAAACCACTTCTCCGTTTTCTGAATTAATTTCTTCAAAAATAGTTTTGTCTTTGTTGTAGCTTATTTTGGATGAGTAGTCCACGTTTACATAGGTTGCGCCTCCATCAATAGTAGCTTTAGGTTTTCTTCCAGTACTATTGTGTGTGATGCATTGCTTGTCCTGGTTATAATAGTATTCGCCTTCTACTTGTATGCCATTTACATTCTCTACATACACCGTTTTTTTATTCAGGGATTTATCATATTCGTAGGTGTAGGTGAAAATGTTTTTACCGGTTTTATCAAAAGCTTTTGTTGTAATTAAATCACCTTCAGCATTGCAATAGTATTGCTGAGATACATAAAAATCAGCATTGTTTAGCTTGGTTTGAAGTTGGATCAACTGCCCCTTTTCATTGTATATTTTTTGCTGGATGGTTATACTTATCGTGTCTTTGTCATAATAGTATTCGTTGATTTCCCTTCCCATATCATCATAGTCAAATTCCCTGATTTGAATAATGCCTGCATTATCCGATACTGTTCTGTGCAGGCGACCAGCCGCATCATAATCGTTGGAATAGTTTGTAATTGATTCGCTTCTTCCTGGCACTGCTGGTATTTTTTCCATGATAATATTGCCCAGCGAATCATAGATATAGACGGCTGATAATAAAGAATCTTTGATTCCACGCTTATTGAGTCTGTAAGTGTATACTTCTTCTTTTGCGATCTTATTAGCATAGATAATCGCCTGCGGACATCTTAAGGTAGAGTGAACCTGCACATCAAATTGCGAATAGCATGTAATGGAAATAAAAAAGATAAGGGTGAACAATAGAGGCTTCATGCAGTGTTATCTTAAGTATTGCTAATGATTTCAAAAATAAGCATATTAGTGAAAATGAGTTTGAATGGTACTGGTGTAAGTAATTAATAAGCGGTTGTAAAATTTGGCGGCATATTTACCAGTTGGCTTAGTAACAGCCCGGCACTGGGAGCTAAGCACAAACACACGCCTCATCCGATAGCTATTGGATGAGGCGCCCTGCAGCATCCTGCGCCAAGTGGCTGCCTCTTTCATACGCAGCATTCAATATGCCGTTATTTCAATGATATTTGATATGTTGTTCCGTACTGTCATTATTTACTAAAATCAAATAGCAGCACTTTAAATTTATAATGTCAATGAGAATCAATTGATCAAACATTCAGAACAATTTCATAATTTGCTGCAATCTCTGATATTTACCTATAAAAAATTTTTCCTTGTCGCAGAATAAAGAGTTAAAACGAACACTTACTCCCCTCATGCTTTGGGGCCTTGGTGTAGGCTATGTTATCTCAGGCATGTATTTCGGCTGGAACCTGGGATTGGAAGCAGGTGGTACATTGGGGTTGGCTATTGCTACTTTTTTTATCATCATACTTTACGTCACTTTTACTTTTAGTTATACAGAACTGGCCTGTGCTATACCCAAGGCCGGTGGCGGGTTTGACTATGCCACCCGTGCACTGGGAAAAGACTGGGGATTTATAGCCGGCATGGCGCAGAATATAGAGTTCATTTTTGCGCCGCCAGCTATCGCTTTTGCCATCGGTGCTTATTTCAATTTATTTTTTCCGCAGATACCCATATTGGCGATTGCCATATTCAGTTACTTCGTTTTTACTGCATTGAATATTTATGGTGTAAAGGCAGCGGCCATATTTGAGTTAGTCATCACCATTTTTGCTGTAGGCGAATTGCTGTTATTTACAGGTGTAACAATGCCGCATTTTCAATGGAAAAATCTTCAGCACAATGCGTTCCCACATGGATGGGCAGGCGCATTTGCTGCCACTCCTTTTGCTATCTGGTTTTTCCTTGCCATTGAAGGTGTTGCCAATGTTGCAGAAGAAGCAATCAATCCAAAGAGAACCATGTTGCTGGGTTTCGGGTCTGCCATTCTCACCCTGGTTGTTTTATGCATACTCGTGTTCACCAGTTCTGTGGGTGTGGCCGGTTGGGAAGCCATCGTTTATAAGGCAGATGGCTCCAGTTCAGACTCGCCACTGCCGTTGGCACTAAGCCATATTGTGGGTGATAATGCATTGCTGTATCATCTATTAATTACGGTAGGTTTATTCGGTTTGGTAGCGTCCTTTCATGGCATCATACTGGCAGCTGGCAGGGCCAGTTTTGAATTTGGAAGAGTAAAATTTGCACCTGCATTTTTAGGGTCGATTCATCCCCGCTTTCAAACGCCGGCAAATGCGCTGCTGATTAATATGACCATTGGCATCATTGCATTGTTAACAGGAAAAACAGCAGAGATTATTACCTTGTCTGTTCTTGGTGCATTAACCTTGTATATTATTTCAATGATAGCAATGCTGCGGCTCAGGAAAACGGAGCCGCAATTGGAACGTCCATTTAAGGTACCGATGTATCCTTTTTTCCCGGTAATAGCATTGGCGATTGCGCTGTTTTCTTTTGTCGTAATGACTATCTATAATGCAAAGCTGGCAATGGTTTATTTTATAATACTTGGTTTGTGTTACGGGGCTTTTAAATTAGTTAAAGTAAAAGCGCCGGATCATGCGTAGCTTTTATTGAGTGCGATTGAATTGAAAATATAATAGCATCAATTTCTTCATAAAATTTTTATATGACCAGCAAGGAAATTCTCCAGTATGTAAAAAACCATCCTTCGGGAAAAGTAAAGGTTGCTTTCACAGATATTGACGGGATATTACGAGGCAAATATATGTCCGCAGAAAAATTTCTTTCTGTGATAGAGGACGAGATGAGTTTCTGTAATGTAATATTCGGATGGGATGCTGCAGATGTGGCGTATGACAATGTTAAGTACACAGGATGGCACAGCGGCTACCCCGATGCACCTGCTGTTTTAGATATCAATACATTTAGAAAAATTCCCTGGGAGAATGATATACCGTTTTTCCTGGGAGAACTATCCAACAACACTGCAGACGCTTCCGCAGTATGCCCAAGACAATTGCTAAAGAAAATTTTGGGCGAAGCTAACAAGGCTGGTTATGCGCCTTTTTTCTCAGAGGAATTTGAATGGTACAATTTTGCTGAAACACCACAAAGTGCAAACGACAAGGATTTCAGGAAGCTGACACCGCTTACACCAGGCATGTTTGGTTATTCCATACTTCGCAGTACGCTGGAGAATCATTACTTCTCTGATCTTTTTGATTTGCTTACAAAATTCGATATTCCAATAGAAGGGCTTCATACAGAAACAGGCCCCGGTACTTATGAGGCGGCTATCAAATACAGCAATGTTTTAGAAGCTGCTGATAGGGCAGTACTGTTTAAAACTGCCGTAAAAGAGATCGCCTACAGGCATGGCGTGATGGCTACCTTTATGGCAAAGGTGAACGAGAACCTACCCGGGTGTGGCGGACATGTACACCAGAGTTTATGGGATAAAGCCGGTAAGAAAAATCTTTTTTATAATGAAAAAGATAAACTGAAAATGAGCGAACTGATGAAGAGCTATATAGCCGGTCAGTTATATTGTTTGCCACATATACTTCCTATGTTTGCGCCTACAATCAACAGTTATAAAAGATTGGTGGAAGGTGCATGGGCACCTACTACACTTACCTGGGGAGTAGATAACAGAACAGTTGCATTGCGTATTTTGCCAGGCAGCAGTAAAGCAT
>CAZDHQ010000046.1:5476-12707 GCA_964505135.1 uncultured Ferruginibacter sp. | reverse complement strand
TTAATGCTCTTTTACAGCAGGCTTGGCTGGCTGGTGCGGATGATGGAGAAAGTACCGGCACTGCAAAAAGTGGTTATGCATATCAGTGTACTGGATGAGTTTGATAATGTGCAACTATTAAGAGTGTTATCGTTGTCTTTTGTGAGGTACCTGGTTTTCATTATGCAGTACGTGCTACTGTTGCATGTAATGAACGTGGAGATAGACTGGTTGCATTGTTTTTGGCTAATCACCGTTTTTTACCTGGTACTCGCTGTAGCCCCAACAATCGGATTTGTGGAGTTACCGGTGAGAGTGACAGCCTGTTGGGCTTTATTGAAATTTTATACTTCGAATGAATTGGGTGTGGGGGCAGCAGCTTTTAGTATCTGGGTTATCAATTTAGTGATACCAGCATTGATTGGAAGCCTGTTAATATTAGGCGTAAAAATAGTAAAGGATAAAAATGAATAGAACTTTAAAGGCATTGTTATTGATTGTTATTTTATCTGCGTTTTCTGCAAACAACCAGCAGCCAAATGGTGATGATTTTTGTGGTATTAAAAACACTGCGTTTCAACCCGAAGAGTCTGTTACCATGAAAGTCTTTTACAGCACCATCGGTATGTACATTGGAGCTGGTGAAGCCACTTTTACTACTTCATTGGAAAGATTTAATGGCAAAACAACTTATCACTGTGTGGGTGAAGGAAAATCTTATTCATTCTTTGATAACTTTTTTAAAGTAAGAGACCGGTATGAAACCTATATTGATACTGCTACGATGCAGCCGATTAAATTTATCAGGAATGTGGATGAAGGTGGACACAAGATCTATAACAACGTAACTTTTAATCATAGCGCAGGCACGGCAGTAAGTACCAATGGTGTTTTTAAAACACCCAATTGCATACAGGATGTGATGAGTGCTATGTACTATGCCCGCAATATCAATTTTGATAAATATAAACCGGGAGATAAAATTCCTTTTGATATGTTTTTGGATGATGAAGTGTATCATCTTTACATCCGTTACCTGGGAAAAGAAAATGTGAAAACCAAGTACGGAAAATTTAAAGCCATCAAGTTTAAACCCTTGCTTGTTAAGGGAACCATGTTTGAAGGTGGTGAAAAAATGACTGCCTGGGTGAGTGATGATCCCAATCACCTGATATTACGGGTGGAAAGTCCAATAGCCGTGGGTAGTGTAAAAGTGGATATGTATGGATACAGGAATTTACGCCATCCGCTTACTTCTTTGATTAGTGTGCGGTAATCATTTTACAGGCGTACATATTCCTTATAAAAAATATTCCGTCAAAAATTTCGGTCCAGTTTTCCTTGTAATTCATGTGGCCCATTCCCTTTAAAAAGAATGCTTCTGGCTTGTAATCGTTAGACGATTTTAATTTTTTAAAATCAACAAAGGCATATTGATATTGCTTGTCAATCCAGTTTTCAAAGCCATCACTTTTAGGTTCAGCGATCTTTGATGTATCCCAACCAAGCCTGCCTGCATAGCCACTATAAGAATCAAAACCTAATACATAAGTTGTGTGCAACTTTGTACTATCATTTGTAAAATAACTTCCCATTCTTGCGATTCTTTTATCACTTGCTTCATTGGCATTTCCAAATTTGGCAATATGCCCGTTTGCAGCCCACACAATTATTTTCTCACCAGGGAATTTTTTATTACAAAGCCACTGTAAATTTTTCGCCATTTGTGCATCACGGATATTCCCGGAGATAATATAGTTATCCCGATTTTGATACTCCCTGTTTTCTGCGATGAGATTATCAATGATCATCATCCAAAAATCATCACTACTAAATTTACTATTGGCTTCTGTTTTGATTTGTTGTAAATACTTATCAAGATTTTTAAAGAAATTATTGTCTGTTGGCCTTAAAGAATAATATTTCGCCAGCGATTTGATAGCAGGCAAAATTACCGGCGCATAATCCTCTTGTTTGGTTATGGGAAAATCATATTTTTTTAAGACACTGTCAAGTGATGCTGCAAGGTTATAATAAGAGTGAGTTAGGATTAGTTGATTGTCGAACCCCGTTATGTGCAGTGGATTGCCGGTTTCAAAAGTAGACGGGATATAATTATAGAAAAGATTACTGCAGGCATCACACACTGTCCAGATAGGAAAAATATTGTTTTTAAGGAAGGTATCAATAAGTTCTTTTTGTTTGCTCAGTTGCCCCCATCCATGATTTAGCGCAAAGAAATCACTTTCAAATGCCAGCACATTAAATCCTTTTTTCTCATGCAGGTATTTTATCAAGCTTGTTTTGGCCAAAAAAGTTGGTGCATCACCATGATCCTGCTCACCTAACATAACCACTTTTGCATTACCTACGGCATTACCTAAAGATTCCAGATCATCGTAAACATTTGAGTCAGGCTGAATAGTAGCAATTGAAACAGTGTTCCCTTTCACATATTGCTTTACCGATTGTGCAGATAAAAAAATACTGCCATGGATAAGCATGACAGTAAAGACTATTCTTTTTAAGAGCTTTATCATAGCTCCGACAATTTAAACACTTCTTTCTGCCTGATACCTTTTTCTGTTTGCTGCAAAATGCAGCACTCGTTTTTTGGATCATGCTCAAAAAAAAGCACACAATCTTTTGCTAATGCGTCGGAAAGAAAATGTTTTTTCTCCTGCAGCGTGGTTAAAGGAAACATATCATAACCCATTACATAAGGCAATGGAATATGTGCAACAGATGGTAACAGATCTGCCATATAAATGATGGTTCTTCCTTTGTAATTAATAACCGGCAGCATCATCGCATCTGTATGACCATGCGCAAATAATACAGAAACATTGGATGCAAATGGTACAGGATGAATACCGCTTACAACAGATGATTTATCAGCAGGCAGCTCAATAAATTTCAATTGGCCACTCTCTTCAATGGGTAAAATATTTTCTTTTAAAAAACTTGCTTTCTCTCTATCGTTTGGATGTACCGCCCAGTTCCAGTGATTTTTATTGCTCCAGTAAGTAGCGTTTTTAAATGCCGGGATTAATTTATCACCATCTCTTATAATGCTGCCGCCGCAATGATCAAAATGCAGGTGCGTTAAAAAAACATCGGTGATATCATCTTTTGAAAAACCATGCTGCGCTAAAGATGTATCCAGTGTATCATCGCCATGCAAATAATAATGACCAAAAAATTTGGCATCCTGCTTATCTCCTACTCCATTGTCAATTAAAATTAACCTGCCTTCCTCTTCAATCAATAAACAACGCAGTGCCCAGCTACATAGGTTGTTTTCATCAGCAGGATTGAGTTTGTTCCAGATGGATTTTGGCACTACGCCAAACATAGCTCCACCATCGAGTTTGAAATAGCCGGTGTTGATAGTGTAGAGATTCATACAGCAATTTTGGTACAAAGGTAAAGGTGGCTGAAAAATATTATACTGTATGTTTTTTGGACTTCATCAGCGTTAAAAACAACATCAAAAAACCCAATACAAAAAATACCACCAATGAAAGAATAGATTGCCGAATGCTGCTGATGCCTTCAATAAATCCAAATGTAAACAAGCCAATAACTATGGCCAGCTTTTCCGTTACATCATAAAAACTAAAGAATGAAGCAGTGTCTTTTGTTTCAGGCATTAGCTTGCTGTAAGTAGAACGGCTGAGTGATTGCGTACCACCCATCACCAGGCCAACCAGCGACGCCAAAATGTAAAAATGCGTTTCGGTACTAATAAAATACCCGGTGATACAAACACCGACCCATAGCAAAACTGTAAATATTAAGACCCTGATATTTCCAAATTTTGCCGACAACTTTGACATGCCGATTGCTCCAATAATAGCTACCAATTGTATTACCACCGCAGTGATGATTAATTTATCATTTGCCAGTTTTAATTCTTTGATGCCAAAATCTATGGACACCAGCATCACCGTTTGCACACCCATGCTGTAAAAAAAGAAAGCACTTAAAAATCTTTTTAATACGGGCATGTGCTTCAGTTGATCCCATACCAGTTTCAATTCTTTAAATCCATTAACCAGCACATGTGTTCTTTCGCTGCGTTCTTTTTTGCTGCTGATGGGCAATGCATTAAAAGTGATTTGTGCAAATAACACCCACCAGATACCCACTAACAAAAAAGTAATTTTTAATGGCAACGCTTTGTCCCCAGTCATAAACATTACCAACGCAAAGCCAATCATCTGCATGATTACGCTACCGATATACCCCATGGAAAATCCCCTGGCGCTCACCCTATCCATATCTGCTTCAGATGCGATATCCGGCAAGTAAGAATTATAAAATACCTGGCTGCCGTAAAATCCAATGCCGGCAAACATAAAGCAAATCAATCCGAGCGTTACATGGTTTTCATCAAAAAAAAACATCAATGAACAACTGGCTGCACCCATGTAACAAAAGAAACGCATAAAATTTTTCTTGTTACCCTTATAATCAGCTATAGAAGAAAGAATGGGAGATAGAGCAGCGATAAACAAAAATGCAACAGCCAATACATAATCCTTTAGTTCTGTATTTTTAAAAAGGCGACCTAAAAATGGTACCCCATCTTTAAACATTGGATTCTCCGGTCCTGTAACAGCGGCATAATAAGCAGGAAAAAATGTGGTAGTGATAACGAGGTTGTAAACTGAATTGGCCCAATCATACATTGCCCATCCATTAATTACCTTCTTGCTGGCAGTTTGCATCGATAAGAAATTGAGCGCTTAAATTAATGATTAACGCCGACTTGCAAACAAAAAATGGGGCGGATTATTTTACCAGTATTCCCCTGCTTATCAATACAAGAATAATGATACCAATGATAATGCGGTACACTCCCCAAACAAAAAAGCCATGTTTCTTTAAAAAGCCAATAAAGAATCTAATTGCCAGCAGGGCCACGATAAAAGAAACCGCACTCCCAAACAACAGCACAGTAAGGTTTTGTGTACCCAATACCTCAGGATGGTCTTTATAAGTATCAAAAAAACTTTTAACGGAAGCAGCAAACATAGTAGGTACTGCTAAAAAGAAAGAGAATTCTGCTGCTTCATGGCGGGTGAGCTTTTGTGCCATACCCGTAATGATGGTAGCAGCACTGCGGCTGAGTCCGGGAAAGATGATGGCCAATACCTGTCCGCAGCCAATAATAAAAGAATGCCGGTAATCAACAGCCTCTTCTTTATCAAATCTGGGATGGTTAAAGATTTTGTCAACAAACAGCAGGATAATGCCACCGCCTACCATCACGTAAGCAATGAATGTGATATTTCCAAGGGCTGCATCGATATGTTTTTTTAAAAAATAGCCGGCGATCAATGAAGGAATTACCGCAAGGATAATTTTAAAATAAAAATCAAGTTTCTTGAAGTCAAAAAACTTTTTGTAATAGATCACTACCACAGCCAAAATAGCCGCCAACTGTATTACCACTTCAAACATTTGTGAAAAAGGTGCCTCTGTATCCACACCCACCATGGGGCTAACAAACTTCATATGTGCAGTGGAAGAGATAGGCAGGAACTCAGTTAAACCCTCCACCAGCGAAATGATAAATGCCTGAAAAAAATCCATTGTGTTGTATGTAGTGCTAGAGATTTGAAAATATAAAGCACTGCAAGATACAGTGCTTTAGGTAGGGAGTATTATATCTAGTTTTTAAGCAATTGTTAACTGCTAAGCCTTTCCCGGCTTCTTCATAATTGCGAAGATTTCTATAATGAAACCTGCAATAATCAGGATCGGGGCAATGGTGATACGGGTGGTGCTGTATACTTCATCCGTATTAAACTTAGTAGGATCAGCGCTTTTGCCCCCTGCCATTAAAAAAAATCCTACAGCCATTACAGCCAGCCCTATCAGCATCCACTTATAATTGTCTTTACTAAACAGTGGGTTGCTTGATACAACAGGTTGCTTCTTTTCGTTAGCCATGCGTTTTACTTTTTTGCAAAGAAAGAATAAAATTTAATACGATCGTGATCAATACAAATCGTCCAGTTTCATCTGGAGATATTTGATTACGGAACGGTGCGTACTTACCAAAGAGATGGTAACACCCAGCACCAGTATGCCGGAAATAATCAGTATCATATTGCTGGTATCCCTGAGCAAACGCAGCCAGGGAACAAACTTTTCTACCAGTAATATAAATCCAAATACCGCTACTATTGCAATCACGGCAGAAATAAGCCCGTTTACTATTGCCCGTACATCCAATGGTTTGGTAATAAAATTCCGGGTGGCGCCCACCATTTGCATGGTTTTAATTAAAAAACGATTGCTGTACATAGCCAGCCTGATGGTATTATCAATGGAGATGATTACAATGATGGAAAGAATAATCGCAAATACTAAAATACCAGCTGCTATATACTTGGTGTAAGAACTTACATAGCCCACTGTTTCTTTTGGATACTGAAACTCACTCATGATACCTACAAAGTTGGAATCCAGTTGAGCGCTCAAAATTGCCAGGCTATCCTTATTCATGTAATCTGCCTTTATGTAAAAGTCAATGCTTTCAGGCAAAGGGTTGTTGGTAATAAACTTTTTCCAGGTAGTATCATTTTCCACATTCCACTTATCAATGGCTTTCTCCTTGGTAACGTATTCTGCCGACCTTACATAGGGCAGGCTGCTCAGGTATTTCTGCAGGGAATCAATTTGCGGCTGCTTGGCAGTAGGCGCTATCCAGGCATGCACCTGTATGTTTTCACGGAACATTTCGCCGGACTTTTTCAGGTTTAAAAACAACCAGCCAACGATGCCAAATAAAAATAACACCAGTGCCACACCAATGATGGCGTAGCCGTAAGAAGGTTTGCTGCGTTTTGCCGATGCTGATTTACCGAATTGAGACATTTCGATGGGTTTACTGATTTATTTTTTGGAACAGGCAGTTGACACATTAATCAACATCGTTGTTGTGTCATGCTGATGCTTTGATCAGCATCCCGACATTTATCGTCGGGACTCACTTGTACCGTATACCATTATGCAACGCCGCAAAAGTAAGGATTTTAGCTGCTTTGCATTACTTTTGCCGTTCACAAAAAAGCAGGGTTGCAAAATAGATTTTTACACCGGTAAAAACAATCCGGCTTGCAGCGAAATAACTTTTCTTTCACAGCGATAAATTATTTGAACACCTGCTTGATAGCTGCGTCAAGCTTAAATGTACAAGTGAGTGACACAACGATGCTGAATAGCGCTGTTGAAGTCC
>CAZDHQ010000046.1:0-5445 GCA_964505135.1 uncultured Ferruginibacter sp. | reverse complement strand
ACGGAAAATAAAACCACAATGGAGTACAAGTTTAACGAGATTGAAAAAAAATGGCAGGACAAATGGAAGGCTGATGAGGCTTACAAGGTTAGCAATGAGAGTAGCAAACCCAAATATTATGTGCTGGATATGTTTCCTTATCCAAGCGGTGCCGGCTTGCATGTGGGCCATCCGCTGGGATATATCGCCAGCGATATCTATGCCCGTTACAAAAGACTGAAAGGATACAATGTGCTTCACCCGATGGGTTTTGACAGTTTTGGTTTGCCTGCTGAACAGTATGCTATCGAAACAGGTCAGCACCCGGCTGAGACAACCAAGAAGAATATTGCCACATTCAAAAGCCAGCTGGACAAGATTGGTTTTTGCTACGACTGGGACCGTGAAGTGCAAACCAGCGATCCTAACTACTACAAATGGACACAGTGGATTTTTTTGAAATTGTACAATAGTTATTTCTGCAATACGCAAAAAAAAGCAAGGCCAATAATTGACCTGGTTAAAAAATATGAAACCAAAGGCAGCAGCAAGTTTACTGCTGAGCAATGGAACAGCTATAGCAAAGCCGAGCAGGAAGAAATTTTAATGAACCGCCGCCTTGCCTTTAGTAAATACGGTGAAGTAAACTGGTGTGAAGCATTGGGTACTGTGCTGGCCAATGATGAAGTGGTGAATGGCGTGAGCGAACGTGGTGGCCACCCGGTGGTGAAAAAGAAAATGCGTCAATGGTATTTGAGAATTACTGCGTATGCTGATAGATTATTGGAAGGCCTGGAAACAGTGGACTTCAGCGATAGCATGAAGGAAATGCAGCGCAACTGGATTGGCCGTTCAGAAGGTGCGGAAATGGACTTTGCAATAAAAGGCAGCGATAAAAAATTAAGAGTATACACCACAAGACCTGATACCATTTTTGGTGTTGACTTTATGGTGGTGGCACCGGAGCATGAACTGGTGAATGAAATAAAATCTGCTGAGCAGGCTGCTGCGGTGGATGAATACGTGGCTTATGTAAAAAGCCGCAGTGATGTAGATAGAATGGCGGAGAAAAAAATCACCGGTTGCTTTACTGGTGCTTATGCAGTGAATCCTTTTGATGGCAAAGAAATTCCGATTTGGATCAGCGAGTATGTGCTGGCTGGCTATGGTACCGGCGCTATCATGGCCGTGCCTTGCGGCGATGAAAGAGATTTCAAATTTGCAAAGCATTTTAATATTCCAATTACCAATATTATCGGCAGTTATTTTAATGGTGAAGAAGCCAACCCAACCAAGGAAGCTACTTTAGAAAACAGTGGTTTCTTAAATGGCATGCTGATGAAGGATGCCATTGGTGATGCAGTAAAAGCAATTGAAGAAAAAGGCATCGGCATTAAAAAAGTGAATTATAAAATGAGGGATGCCGGCTTTAGTCGCCAGCGTTATTGGGGTGAGCCATTCCCGATCATTTGGGAAGATGGCGGTGTGCCTTTTGCATTAAGTGAAAACGATCTGCCGCTGGAATTGCCGCATGTAGATAAATACGGCCCCGGCCCTGAAGGTGAAGGTCCTCTGGCAAATATCACCCACTGGATCAACACACCAATGGGAAGAAGAGAATCTTCCACCATGCCGGGTTATGCTGGCTCTTCCTGGTATTTCTTGCGTTACATGGATCCGCACAACAGCGAAACATTCTGCGACAGAAAAGCAAGTGATTACTGGAACCAGGTGGACTTGTACATTGGTGGAACAGAGCATGCGGTGGGGCATTTGCTGTATAGCCGTTTATGGACGAAGGTGTTGTTTGATTTGGGAATGATTGGGTATGAGGAGCCGTTTAAAAGGCTGGTGAACCAGGGGATGATACAGGGGAGTTCGAGGTTAATCAGAAGAGTTCAATTGCTTGGTAAAGACAAAGAGCCTATTTCGACTAAATATATTTCGATTGGACTGATTAAAGAATTCGAAGAAAGAAATTTTGGTAAGCAATGGGAAGAGATGGTAAAACAATTACACGAAATATTTTTTAAGGATTCAGGTGTTGTTCTCAACGAGATTAAAGAAGTCAATTTTTCAGAGATTTATGTAGATGTAAACATTGTAAACGGTATTGAATTAGATATAGAGGCTTTTAGACAATGGAAGGAAGAATTTAAGAATGCTGATTTTGTTACGGAAGACGGCAAGTTTCTTTGTGATACGTTGACTGAAAAAATGAGTAAACGATTGTACAACACGGTTAACCCAAATGACCTTTGCGATAAATACGGTGCCGATACTTTCCGCATGTATGAAATGTTCCTTGGTCCTGTAGAGCAAAGCAAACCATGGGATACAAAGGGTATTGAAGGCGTTCATCGTTTCTTAAGAAAACTCTGGCGCTTGTTTAATGATGAACTGAAAGGAAAAGTGTGGACAGATGCCAAAGCCACCGATGCAGAATTAAAAGTGCTGCATAAAACTATCAAGAAGATTGAAGAAGATACAGAGCGTTTTAGTTTCAACACCGCCGTTAGTACGTTTATGATTTGTGTGAATGAACTGGCTGATTTAAAGTGCTACAAAAAAGAAGTGCTGGAGCAATTGCTGATATTACTAACACCGTATGCACCGCATATTGCAGAAGAACTCTGGAGTCAGTTGGGCAACAGCGGAAGTATTTTAGATGCTGCTTATCCTGTGTTCAATCCTGCATTGTTGGTAGAAAGCACCAAGGAATATCCCGTGTCTATCAATGGTAAAGTGCGTACCAATATCAATCTTGCTTTAGATCTTGAACAGGCTGAAGTGGAGCAATTGATTTTACAAAATGAAGTGGTGCAGAAATGGCTGGAAGGCAAGACGCCTAAGAGAGTGATTTATGTAAAGAATAAGATGGTGAATGTGGTAATCTAACGCTGGGTCACCCCAAAGGGTGGCAGCTCACCGCTACCATAAAACAAGCTGTTTGATTCCCAAACAGCTTGTTTTGTAAAGAGAGAAAACTTATTTTTATTAAACAGTTTTTTATTAATGCCGGGTGAGCCACCCTTTTGGGGTGACTCACCCTACACCCAAACAATCAACCATGCCAACACCAGTTAGACTCAAAGCACCATTCTTTTATCAATCGCATTATCATATTGTTTTTAAAAGTATAGATGGCTTGCTGTTATTCAATAAGGCTTCAGACTATACTCTATTCTTACAACGTTTTTCAAATTTCCTTCAACCATTTATTGATTTATGGGCATTCATCT
Organism: uncultured Ferruginibacter sp.; assembly: GCA_964505135.1. Taxonomy (GTDB): domain Bacteria; phylum Bacteroidota; class Bacteroidia; order Chitinophagales; family Chitinophagaceae; genus Ferruginibacter. The sequence goes on along the minus strand of CAZDHQ010000046.1, from coordinate 2,224 downwards.
TATTGCGGAACCATGTTCATCTAATCATCCATGTAAAAACTGAAAAAAATATACGGGAATACCTGGCTGAATTACCCGTACCGCTACAAACCAAAGCAATGCAAAAGCTACTGACAAGCGATAAAAATTCAGTACTAATAGATGAGCTGATTGAAAGGCAAGTCAACAGCTTCATGGTTACCTACGTCAATTCTATCAATAATCAAACCGGTAAACAGGGCGGCTTTTTCCAAAAGCCATTTAAGACAATATTGATTGCTGATGAATCGCATTTGCAGCAGGCAATTATATATGTGCATGCTAATGCTCAAAAGCATGGAGTGATAAAAGACTTTAGATCATTCCAACATTGTTCTTACAATAGTATCATCGCAGAAAACTCCGCTTTTGTAGACACGAGTGCAGTACTAGCATTCTTCAAGGGAAAAGAAGCTTTTATTGAGCAGCATCGTTTGCAGGTTGAACAATTTTATTCTAATAACTGGCCTTCCTCTAAAATTGAAGTGTGAGAGCGGATTAGCTTCCTGATTTCATCCTGGTGAGCCACCTTGAGAGGTGACTCACCAGGATGCATGCTTAATGCATGCTCCACAGTGTAAACGCTATCAGTGCTTTTTTGAGCACACCAAATATCAAATAAAAGAATACCCTGCTGCACAGCCAGGAGATCAATAAATTCTTCCACCAAACAGTATTGAACAGCCTTTTGAAAGCAATAAAAAACCAGGGCATCCAAAACACCAGGTGGTGAAATTCAAATCCATCTCCAAAAACAAACGTAGCAACCGGAGCCGTGAATTTATTGTAAAATATTAATTCAAACGGAGCCATGAGGTACCTACCTGCACGGGAATCAAACCATTTTAGTGGCAAATAAAATATTGCTGAAGTAACCAGATATACCAGCATATTATAAACCATAAAATGCACGGACAATATCAATGCCGAACCATAATATTTAATTTTTTTAAAAAACAGCAGGAAGAAAAAAGCGGCCATCAGTGGTAGTAAGGAAAAGATAAGTGTCTTTCCATAAGTAGCAATATGGCTGCTAAATTTTTCATTAGAAAGCCGGGCCGTCACATTGCTGATATAAACAGCAAACTGTTGTTTGTTTAAGTAAAAGCTATCATTCAGGCGTTTGGACTTTATCCATGCACCACCAGTACTGTCAATTAACCGGCTGTTTGCATAGCTTTCTTCCACCTCATGATACATATACTGCTGTTTCTTGTCTATAAGGTTGAGCATACGCTTTTCTACCGCCTCATCTATTGGTCTTGCCCATTTAAACGGTTTATAGTAGCTGATAGAGTAATATTCAAAATCATACAAGTTGGGTATGTAATCGGTAACACCAATCTTGGTTACCCCTAAAAAAAAGATAATACTCATCACCAGGTATAACTGCACCGGCTTGGCATAAGGAACAGTTACACCACGTAAGTTTTCCTGTGTAACAAAGCCGGGTTTAAATGTATTGAGTTTGATGGTTTTTAAAACCTTGTTTTCCCAATGCCAGAAAAAATCTATTACCTGGTGCAGGAAATGTTTTGCCGTAAGATGCTTTTCGTTAAAAACCTTTTCGCCACACTGGTTGCAAATTTTACCGGTAAAACGGTGTTTACAATTACGGCAGGTATGGATTTGTATGGGAGCTTTTACATCGCTGACTTTATATTCCATTCGGTTGTAACTTTTGGTAAAAATAGCAGATTAGTTTATTCAAAAATATAACATTGTGCTTGTTGCTAACGAAGGAAATGGCAGCCAGTTAAACAAAAGTTTTTAATAGCTGTTTTGATAATTAATTTCATGTTATGGCAACACCTACTATCGAACTCATCAGCGCTTTAAGAGCAACAGCATCCAAACTTCGTAACGGCGCCCACTATGCATGGGGCCATCATGGTGCCTGCAACTGTGGTAACTTATTGCAAACGGTTACCAGCTTAACAGAAGGAGAAATTCTTCGCTATGCACATACCGGCACTGGCGAGTGGACCGAACTGGCAGAAGAATTTTGCCCGGTAACCAATGCTCCACTAACGTTACTGCTTACACGCCTGCAGGAAATTGGTTTAACCCCCTCGGATATTCATCATATTGAATACCTCACTGATAAAGAAGTGTTGAAACATTTAGAAGGCGGCTTCCGCTGGCTAAAACGCAATAAGAAGGAAGATGCTATCGCCTACTTTGAGGCCTTTGCCAATCTATTAGA
>CAZDHQ010000045.1:0-12783 GCA_964505135.1 uncultured Ferruginibacter sp. | reverse complement strand
TGTTTCTTGGTATTGCGTGGTATTAAAACACTGCATGTAAGAATGCGGCAGCATTGTGAAAATGGTAAGCAAATAGCGCACTGGCTAAGGCAGCATCCAAAAGTGCTAAAAGTGTATTGGCCGGGTTTTGAAGACAATGCTGGCTATACAGTTGCAAAAAAGCAAATGAGAGACTTTGGTGGCATGATTAGTTTTACATTGAAAGATGAAAGCACAGAAGCAGCAATCAAAGTTTTATCATCCACTAAAGTATTTTCGCTGGCTGAAAGTTTAGGTGGTGTAGAATCTCTCATCAATCATCCGGCAAGTATGACGCATGCAAGCATACCACGTGAAGAAAGAATTAAAAACGGCTTGAGTGATGGCTTGATAAGACTGAGCGTGGGTATTGAAGATGTAAATGATTTGATGGCAGATTTAAAACAGGCAATAGGATAAATAGTTATGAGCATAATTGAATTAATTGGCTGGATAGGCACTATACTGATTGTGGGTGCCTATTTTCTTAATATCAATGGAAAGGTAAAAAGCACGGCGATGCCTTATATCATTGCCAATTTAATAGGTGGTGTACTGTTTACTATTTATACGTATGCCCACAGAACCTATCCTAATATGGTAGTAAATATTGTTTGGGTATTCATAGCCATTGCTGCTTTGATGAAGAAGGAGAAAGGATGATGAAGCTGGAAAAACTCAGGGAATTTTTTGATGAAAAGGTAGCTCAGTACAACCAGCCTTCTTTTATAAAAGACGATCCCATTAGCATACCACACCGCTTTACAAAAAAACAGGATATAGAAATTGCAGGATTCTTCGCCGCTATTTTAGCATGGGGTACAAGAAAAGGAATCATCAATTCCTGCAACAGGTTGTTGAACGGTATGAATAATGCGCCTTATGATTTTATCATGCAGGCTGACTGGAATAAAAACCCTGAAGCATTTGATGTATTTAATGGTTTTGTACATCGTACTTTTAATGAACTGGATCTTTGGCACCTGCTCAATTTTTTAAAATATCATTATTGTGTTTTAGGTGAACCAAGTTTAGAAACGGCTTTTTCAAAATGGATGGATAAGAAGGATGATAATATTGAAAAAGCGCTGATTGGTTTTCATCATTATGTTTTTAATTATAGCGAAGAAGCCAAAGAAGAAAAACATTGCAGGAAACACATTTCAACTCCGGAAAAGAAATCCGCCTGCAAAAGACTGAATATGTTTTTAAGATGGATGGTGCGTAAAGATAACAATGGTGTTGACTTTGGAATATGGAATACCATCAGGTCATCACAGCTAATTTGTCCACTGGATGTGCATGTATCAAGAGTGGCAAGACGGTTTAATATCTTACAGAGAACCGCTAATGACTGGCAGGCTGCAAAAGAGCTAACCGAATATTTAAAGTTTTTGGATGTGACTGATCCTGTGAAATACGATTATGCATTGTTTGGACTTGGGGTCATAGAAAAATATTAATTTGTTAACGATGCAAAATGAGCTATTGGTACAGCAGGTAAACAAAGAACTGGCACTAATGCTGCCTGAAAAAATTACGTATGAAGAACTGCGTCGGCAATTATCGTCTCATCTTAATGAACTGATCAAAAATGATTTTGAAAAATTAGTAAGCCTGCTCTATCGTATCGATATCAGCGAAGCTAAAATAAAATCATTGCTAAAGGAACAACAGCAGTCAAACGCTGGTGATATTATAGCAGACTTAATCATTGAAAGGCAATTACAAAAAATAAAATCCCGTGAGCTGTTTAGTAAACGGAATGATAATTTTAATGAAGAGGAAAAGTGGTGATTATTGTACTACCTCTTTATTCTGTTTATTTCTTATAAACATCAGTTCTTTTACTTTCTCCCTGTCTTCTTTTTCTTTAGTTAGATCGAACATGGTGCCAAATACATGGTCCCATAAAGTGGAGCTTACACCAAAACCCTGGTGTTCATTTTTGTAATGATGCAGGTGATGGTTTCTCCATAATGGTTTCATCCATTTAAATGGCGGGTTCCAGGCGTGGATGGCATAATGCATAGAACCATACATAAGGTAGCCAAACATAAAGCCCGGAAAAAAAGAAAAGACATAAGCATTTAAACCAATCAATTTGGAAATCAGAAACATCACAGAAAAAATAATGGAGGATAATATAATGCTGGGAACTGGCGGCATAAAAAGCCTTTGTTTATCTCTGGGATACTCATGATGGTTACCATGCATAATGTACACCACTTTTTTTGCTGTTTCGTTTTCTGCTACAAAATGAAATAAAAAACGGTGAGCTATGTATTCAAAAAAACTCCAGAAAAAAACACCGGCAGCGAAACTTAAAAAGAGATTGGAAATAGTCAATGCTTTCACTGTATTGCTATAGTAAAGCATAAACCCAATAATTGGAATATACATGCCCCAGATTACCAGCGGATGTGTTTTGGTGAGAAATTCGAGATAGCTATTTCTAAAGAGCCTTGCCTGGCCTTTATTATGGATCTTTTCAAATTTCATGGGGATTGTGCTTTGTGAAACAAATGTAACCAGAATAACCAAAACATTTATACCATTTAAAAACCAGTATCTGTTTTTAGTATATATTTTTGATTTCTTAACATTAAACAAAGCATATTGCTGATAGTTTAATTAACAAGTAAGATAAGTTATGAAACTAGTTACCTATTTAAAAGACGGACATGACCAGTTGGCATTATTGATTGATGGACACCTGTACGATACTGATGCATTGCATCCTGATCTTCCTATTAGCATGGCCATGTTTTTAAATTATTGGGATGACATGTATCCCTTGGCAATGGCTGCAGAAAAAAGAGTAAAAGAAGGAATAGCAAGAACACTTCCTGCTCAAAATTTTGATGAAGCGGAAATAATAGCACCAGTGCCACATGCCAGCAGTTTAAGAGATGCAATGGCTTTTAGCAAACATGCCGCTTTAGTGGCAAAGAATAGAGATGCATATATGAACCTGTTTCATCAGTACCCAGTTTTTTTCTTTGGCAATCACGGCAGCATACAGGGTCCGGGTGATATTATTTGCATGCCCGATCATTTTGAGAAGCTGGATTTTGAACTGGAAGCAGCTATAGTAATCTGCAGGCATTGCAGGAATGTGCCTGCCGCAGAAGCGGATGATTATATAGCTGGTTTGATGATTATGAATGATATCAGCGCAAGAAAACTACAGGGTGAAGAAATGCTGCTGAATATGGGTCCGGCAAAAGGAAAAGATTTTGCCACCGCCATTGGCCCTATGCTTGTAACGCTGGATGAATTAGTAGAATTTGAAGTGCCATGCAAAGAAAATCACACAGGCAAATCATGGAACCTTTCAATGAAGTGTTCTGTGAATGGTGTGGAGCTAAGCAATGGCAACCTGGCGGATATGGACTGGACATTTGCAGAAATAATTGAACGCTGCAGTTATGGCGCCAACCTGTATCCTGGCGATATTATCGGCAGTGGTACAGTGGCTACAGGCTGTTTATTAGATTTAAATGAAACCGGTAAAAAGACTGATACCAGCTACCAGGAACAATGGTTAAAAAAAGGTGATGTGATAGAAATGGAAATAGAGGGGCTTGGTAAATTGACGAATACAATTGCAGAAGAAGACAGTGAATTTTCTATTCTTGCTTTAAAAAAGTGATCATGATTACGTTACCGGCATCCATTCAAAACAGTACAATACTTACGAAAGAAAATTTAGTGCAATTAAGTAATATAAGTGATGAGCCATTGATTGATCCGGCTTTTAATGATGACCGCTTAAAGAACATCATTCAATACTATTCCATTAATCCTGATGAAATGGAAAAAGAGCTGCATATGTATGCAAAAGAATTGCTGGGTGAGGGAAAAATTAAGGAAGCATGGCAAGTGCTATTGAGTTTGGAATAATACCGTAAGTTTGTTTAGATGTCATCAGGAGTAAAAATATTACCGTATTATACTTACGAGGAATACTGTAAGTGGGAAGGCCGTTGGGAACTAATTGATGGTATTCCTTATCCAATGAGCCCAACACCATCTCCAAGGCATCAATGGATAAGTAGCAATATTAAGTATGAAATAAGAGATGCTGTAAAGAAATCTGGTTGTGGAAATTGTAAAGTATACGACTTTATTGACGTCAAGGTTGCTGATGATACTGTTCTACAACCCGATGCTGTTGTAGTTTGCAAAGAGATTGAAAAGCCATTTCTTGATTTTCCTGCGTCTATTGTTGTAGAAGTGTTATCTCCTTCCACAGCAATGAAAGACAGGAATAATAAATTTTACATTTACCAATCTCAAAAAATTCCTTACTATATCATTATTGATACAGATAAAAATGAAATTGAAATTTATCATTTATCTGAAGATGGAAAGTATGTATCTGTAGACCTCCAGCCTGAAACACCATTTACTTTTACTATTGGTGATGAGTGTTCTATAACCGTGATGCTAAACAATATCTGGAATTGATTTACAGGTTGATCAAGCAAGAAGCTTTAAACATTTATAGTCGATATACTTTCAGATAGTTTTCTTCTTAAAGTAAATTTTTTCCCGGAGCGTATTAAAAAATACACCTCTTTCTCTTTCTCCTACCACACTGATATGCGCTGACCTACGGATCATATGCTGCATGTGCTGTATAGTATAGTCACAAAAACTTTTGTCTTGAGTGCCGATAAAATTGAGGCCATTGTGGTTAAGAAATGTTATCTGCCTGTCACCGCCTTTTACATAAATGGTATTAGCTCCAATAAGGCATTCGTTTATATAAACTTCAAATGCAGCACTGGCTGGTGCAATGCTTTGGTTGTATAAATATTTTTTACCTGCCTCAGCCTGCGCCTCTAAATGATTTAACAACTCTTCTAACTGATCATACACTTTAATTAATACGCTTTTGTTTGCAAACACATTTAGCTGGCGGTAAAGTTCAATCTGCCTGATAGTAATGTGTACGCTTTCTTCATTCCATATTTCGGTAGAGGCAATCTGTGAATATAGCTCAATGATTTTTTTGTTTTTTTACTCAAGCCTTCGTCAAACTCTTCGCCTTTAAATTGCTCACGGGCTAATTCACTATAGCCAAGTACGGTACGTTTCCAAAAAAACAACTTGAATGCATTGAGCTCCGGGAACTGCATAAAATGAAAAATTGGTATGTCCTTATTATAGTAATAAAAGTGAGGATTATCCAGTGTGCTAAAGAATGTTAGCTGGTTTATCATATCCTGGAAGTATTCATTTAATGTGAAACCGGCCAGGTCAATTTTATTACCAGAAAAAATAACTGTATTGGTTTGTATCTGGAGCAACTGGTCAAGTGATACTTTGTATTTATTGCATAGTAGCTGTATTTCGTCCAGGCCAATCGGTTTTTCGCCTCTTATTCGCCGGTAGGCACTATCATTACTAATATTAAGCAATTCGGCCACTTCATCTACAAGTGAAAGATGGGGAGCAAGTTTAGATTTGATATGGTTAAAAAATAACTGCTGGGAATGAATGTTGTCCATCGCAAAAGTTTTATTGATGAGTTTTTGCAGATTTCATTTGGTAGCGAAGAAACATTCTCAGAAAATACCAGGTGTAAAAAAAGCCCTCTTAAATGTAGTAAAAGTTATCATTTTTTACAAATAACCAGTCATCTCAGGCATTTTTTGCAAGTAGAAAACTAACTGTGCCCAGATTCCAATTTCTGTCCCGGAGCTGTGAGCAGTAGCTTTAATCCATCAACAATTAAAACATTACAAATGAAAAATCTAATCAACTTTTTAACTATTGCTGTTATCATCATTATAGCTGGTAGTTCCTGTAACACCTATTATAAAGCAGTGTCTATTCCGGCTAAAAACAGCCAGGAGAAGACTCATGCACTGGATAGTATTTTCTATTCTAATAGATACATCATCCTAAGGAATGGCTTTGCCGCATTCCATGTACAGCAGCCACATTTTAGTACCGATAGTTCACAAATTGAGTGTAATCTTGATACACTTTCACCCTATAATAGGGTTCACCTTACGCATGGACGGAGAGGAAAGTTTATCTACAAAAAATATGATCCAATGCAAAACAACGTATTGAATGAGGCACATATTTACATTAAAGAAGATAGTATACCAGCGATTGGCAAGTTCTCTGTTGCTGTAAATAAAATTGATAAAATAGAATTAATAAAAAAGAATAAATCAAAAACTACCACTAATCATATACTGGGTGGTCTTGCCATTGCTGCAGGCATCACTCTTATAGCCGGAATTATCTTTGCCGCTACATTTACTCTTCAGCTGGGGGGCCTGTAGTACCAATCTTAATGAAGAACTAAATCAAAATAGTTTGAGTTATTGACAGTAATGAAAAGAGGAAATCTCAAAAGTAAAAAGAATGCCTTGAGGTTCTCTTAAACGAAAACTTTCTCCATCATCTTACCGAATAAGAAGAGGCTGTCTCAAACTTTTGAGACAGCCTCTTCTTTTATATCTTACTTCCAAATACCCGCTTTAATATATCCGTTGTCCTCGCCGCAAAATTAGTCCTGATATTTACTTCTTCTTTTGCAATTAAGTTAAACAACGCCTCCGTTGCCTTTCCTGCAACAAAATTGTTTAAATCAGGATTGATCTTTTTAAATGTGGTAGGAAAATTATTGTAGGTGTTTACGATATCACCATAATATTTGGTGGCTTCCACTTTATCAAGTGACGATTTGATCACAGGTAAAAATGCTGCGATTAATTTTTCCGTTGTTTTCTCCCTAAAAAAATGCGTGGCGCTGGTATCACCGTTTCTTACCAGGCCAATAGCATCCTGCAGGGTCATGCTTTTAATAGCGTCCACAAAAATTGGTTTGGCGTAACCTACTGCATCTTCTGCGCCACGGTTGATTTGCAAAATGGCTTTATCTACAATCTTGCCCATGCCTACATCCCTCAAAGTATTTTCAATCTTCTTAGCATCTGGCGGCAGCAAAATTTTATACAGCGCATCTCCAAAAAATCCATCCTGTTTATTTAGTTGAAAAATAGCATTCACTACACCCTGGCTAAGGGCTTCTTTAATTCCCTGCCCGGCTTCTGCTTCAGTAACGGGTCCCACACCGGTGTTAATGGGTAGATTTTTTAAAGCTTCACATCCGCTCAATAAAACAACAAATGAAAATGCCAGCGCTATTTGCCTCATAATAATTTATATTTTAGAACTAAAGATAATGCAAGTTTGATACCGGACTGAACAGCTGTAGTATAAATGGCCTGCATCTGGTATCTTTGCCCGAAATTTTTAAACCAAAAATGAACATACAGCATTTATCAGAACAGGAGATCATCCGCAGGGAAAAACTGGCAGAACTTAACAAACTGGGCATCGAAGCTTACCCGGCTGCATTGTATCCCGTTAATACAACATCCATATTTATTAAAGAAAATTATAAAGGAGAAGAGAATAAGGCTGATTTTGCAGATGTATGCATTGCCGGCAGACTCATGAGTGTACGGGATATGGGCAAAGCCAATTTTGCGGTGATACAGGATAGCGTTGGTAAGATCCAAATCTATATCAAGCAGGATGATATATGCCCTGGGGAAGATAAAAGCATGTTTCAAAATGTTTGGAAAAAATTGCTTGACATTGGCGATATCATCGGTGTAAAAGGATTTGTGTTCACAACCAAAACAGGTGAAACATCTATACATGTAAAAGAATTTACCCTGTTGACTAAATCCTTACATCCTCTGCCAATTGTAAAAGAAAAAGATGGAGAAGCATTTGATGAAGTAACCGACCCGGAATTTCGTTACCGCCAGCGCTATGCAGATTTGATTGTAAATCCTGGTGTGAAAGAAACTTTTGTAAAGCGCACTAAAATGGTGAATGCCATTCGTGAGTTTTTGAATGAAAGAGGAGCACTGGAGGTAGATACGCCTGTATTGCAAAGCATTCCAGGTGGTGCAGCTGCAAGGCCATTTATTACACATCACAATGCGTTGGATGTTCCCATGTACATGCGTATTGCAAATGAATTGTATCTGAAGCGCTTGATTGTGGGCGGCTTTGAATGGGTATATGAATTCAGCCGCAACTTTAGAAATGAAGGAATGGATCGTACGCATAATCCTGAGTTTACCGTGTTGGAATTTTATGTTGCTTATAAGGATTATGAATGGATGATGCAAACCACCGAGCAGTTGCTGGAAAGAGCTGCCATTGCAACCAACGGCACTACTAAAGTTACAGTAGGCGATCCTTCGGCTCCGCTCAGGACAATTGATTTCAAAGCGCCATACAAAAGAGTAACCATGTATGAAGCCATCAAAGAACATACTGGCTTTGATATAAGTGATATGGATGAAGAGGGTATCAGAAATGTTTGCGCTCAATTAAAAATACATGCAGATGTAAAGTGGGGCAAAGGAAAATTAATTGATGAAATCTTTGGTGAAAAATGCGAAGGCAATTATATACAGCCCACCTTTATTACGGACTATCCTGTGGAGATGAGCCCATTGACTAAAAAGCACCGCAGCAAAGCCGGACTGGTAGAGCGTTTTGAACTGATGTGTAATGGAAAAGAAATTGCGAATGCCTACAGTGAGTTGAATGACCCCATTGAACAAAGAGAGCGTTTTGAAGAGCAGGTGAAACTGATGGAACGTGGGGATGATGAAGCCATGTTTATTGATTACGATTTCTTAAGAGCTTTGGAATATGGTATGCCGCCAACAGCCGGTATTGGTTTTGGTATTGACAGGATTGCGATGTTGTTGACTAACCAGCATTCTATACAGGATGTGTTGTTCTTTCCAATGATGAGACCGGAAGTAAGAGAGCAATAGAGCCTTAATTAAATTTTTTAAGAGCGGTAAATAATTATCGCTCTTTTTCTTTGGCTGATTTTATCAAACGTTTATCTTGTCTCACTTTCTAAAATAAACCTCGCTATGATAATGAAAACAAGAAAAGTAACTTTACTTGCTGTGTGGATGATTGTTTGTCTAACCTCGTTCGCACAAAAAAAGCAACTTACCGATGAACAGTATTTCAAAAACAATTTTGGCGGCATTGTACAGCCTTTGCCTTCCGTAATTAAATGGGTAAACGATAACCAGTTTGTTTATCAAAAAGACGGAAAGAAATTTTTAGTAGACTGCAAAACAGGTAAAGAAAGAGAAGCTACGGAAGCAGAAGCAAAAAAAGAAGATGCTGAAAAACCTACGGCGTATAAAAAGAACAATGATCTTTTTATCAAACTAAATGGAACAGAAGTTCAATTGACCAACGACAAGGAGGAAGAGAAAAATCCAACTATGAGCCCGGATGGTAACTATGTAGCCTACACGAAAAACAATAACCTCTACACGGTTAATATCAGCACAAAAAAAGAGACAGCTCTCACCAATGACGGCAGCGATGTGATCCTGAACGGTTATGCCAGCTGGGTATATACAGAAGAAATTTTAGGAAGAGCCAGCCATTACCGCTCTTTCTGGTGGAGTCCTGACAGTAAGAAGATCGCTTACTTTAGAACAGATGATAGTCCCGTTCCTGTGTTTACCATGACAGATGGAATGGGTCTCCATGGATATGTGGAAACAGTTCGCTATCCAAAAGTGGGTGATAAAAATCCGGAAGTAAAAGTAGGTATCGTTTCACCAGATGGTGGCAATACTACCTGGGCCGATTTTAATGCAAAAGATGATCAATATTTCGGCCTGCCTTACTGGACACCCGATGGCAGCTCATTATGGGTACAATGGATGAACAGGCTGCAAAACAACTTGAAGATATACAATGTAAATCCTGCTGATGGCAGCAAAAAAGAATTGTATAATGAAGAACAAAAAACCTGGATCAGCCTGGATGATGAAGGCGAAAGAATTCATTTTTTATCCGGCGGTAAAGGGTTTCTATTATTTAATGATGCAACAGGCTGGAAGCATTTGTATTATTATGACATGAATGGAAAGCTCATCAATCCTGTAACCAGCGGCAAGTTTACGGTGATCAGCCTGGAGTATGTAGATGAAAAGAATAAAGTGGTTTACTTTAAAGCCAGGAAAGAAAACAGTGCTCATTTTGATTTTTACCGCATCAACCTGGATGGTAAAAACATGCAGCGGTTGACCTTTGGAGATTACAGCCATACCGGTATCAATCTTTCTCCAAACGGATCTTATTTCATTACCACTTATTCTAACTCTGCTACGCCCAATAAAATGGCATTGGTAAGCAATAAGGGAAAATTAATAAAGGATTTGGGAGATGCAAAGGCAACAGAATTTGATAATTACGACTTAGCCAAAACAGAATTTTTAAGGGTTAAAAGTGAAGATGGTTTATACGAGCTACCTTTAAAAGTAACCTGGCCTATCAACATGGATAAGAACAAAAAGTATCCGGTGTTGATTTCAATCTATGGTGGTCCTGATGCCGGTACTTGCTACGATACATGGGGTATCAATGGCAACCAACAGTGGTATGCAAAAGAAGGTTTGATACAAGTAGTAATGGATCACAGGGCCAGCGGGCATTTTGGTAAGGAAGGTGTAAACTATATGTACCACAATTTTGGCTACTGGGAAATGAAAGACTACAGCACCATGGTAAAATGGCTCATTGCTAACGGCAACGCAGACCCTAATAAAATTTGCATTACCGGGTTTAGCTATGGTGGATACATGACTTGTTATGCATTGACTTACGGCAGCGATGTATTTACACATGGCATGGCTGGCGGCAGCGTTACAGATTTCAGGCTTTATGATTCCCATTATACCGAACGCTATATGGGTAACCTGGAAAATAATAAAGAAGGATATGAAAAGTCCAGCGTACTTACCTATGCAGATAAATACAAAGGAAAGTTGCAATTGGTACACGGTATTATTGATGACAATGTGCACATGCAAAACAGCATCAACTTCATCAGCAAATTACAGGACCTAAAAAAAGATTTTGAGTTTATGCCGTACAGTGGCGGACGCCACGGATGGCCGGGTAACAAATGGCTGCATTACCTGAACATGAAGACAAGATTCATTTATAAAAATCTGCTGGAAAAAGAAGTGCCTGAAGCGATGCTAAGATGATAATTTACAATGCTATTTATAATGAAAGTGCTCCCCGTTAAAGGAGCACTTTTATATTATCACATCGTTTGTATTAAAACCGAAATACAGCCTACACAAACAAGTCGTTGAATAATTTTCCGCCTGGTGTTACGGCATATTTTTCCAAATCAGTAATGCCTTCACTTTTCAAAACATCTTCATCAATAAAAGAATTACCAGTGCAGGTTGCAGAGGCTTTAGATAAAATGTAATAAGCAGCATCTGCCACAATATCAACGGTACGGCTCATCTTCATCAATGCTTCGCCGCCTAGCAAATTATTTACCGCCGCAGTAGCAATGGTTGTTTTTGGCCATAAGGTATTTGCCGCAATATTGAATTGCTTTAGCTCGGCAGCAAGCCCCAATGCAATCATCGTCATATCATATTTACTAATGGTGTAAGCAAGATATTTTGCAAACCATTTCATATCAAGATTCAATGGCGGCGATAGATTTAAAATATGTGCATTGGTTGATTTTTTTAGATAAGGTATACATGCCCGGCTCATCATAAATGTGCCACGAACATTAATGTCGTACATCAAATCAAAGCGCTTGGGTTCTGTTTGTTCTGTAGTAGCGAGGTTAATAGCAGATGCATTGTTGATCAAGATATCGATACCTCCAAATGTTTTAACCGTTTTCTCAACAACCTGTTGAATTTGATCCTCAAAACGAATATCGCATTGTACAGCCAGCGCCTTGCCGCCGGCCTTTTCCATTTCTTCGGCAGCAGAAAAAATAGTGCCGCCCAGTTTCGGATTTTCTTCCACGCTTTTGGAAGCGATTACAATATTGGCCTTCTCTTTTGCAAGCTTTAAACCAATGGCTTTTCCAATTCCACGGGAAGCTCCGGTGATAATAACTGTTTTGTTTTCAAATGACATACGTAAAAGTTTTATCAAATCTAATAGAATACATAACACCTTTTGCAACTAATTATGAATGCCTTACATAAAAAAGGCGTCACCTATTCAACACAGCTGATTGTTCATTTCAAAAAAATTAAACAAATGTTTGATTAATATTAAACAACTGTTTAATTTTGTGTTTTAATTTCAATTCCATGACAGAATTTAATGACAAGCAGTTGCAGATAATTGAGACGGCGGAAGGGTTGTTTGCAAAGAAGGGTTTTGATGGAACTTCTGTAAGAGATATTGCTGAGGAAGCCGGTATAAATGTGGCAATGATATCCTATTATTTTGGTTCCAAGGAAAAATTACTGGAAGCCATTTTTCAGGTAAAAATTGGCCGTGTAAGGGTGAGGGTAGAAGAGTTACTAAAAGATACTACCATGACGCCGATACAAAAAGTGTTTACGCTGGTAGAAGAACATATTGAAAGGGTAATGAATAGCCACCAGTTTTACCGCATCATGATCTGTGAGCAGGTTACTAATACCAACATGGCTATCGTAAAAAAAATAACAGAACTAAAAGTACGCAATGCAGAATTGATAACTGAACTAATTAAAGAGGGGCAGCGCAAAGGTGATTTTAAAAAGAAAGTGGATGTGATATTGATGTTGAATACCATGGTGGGTACTGTTTGGCAATCCATCATGAGTAAAGATCACTACAAAGGATTTTACAATGAGGAATTGAGTGATGAGGAATATATGGCCCAATTAAAAAAGCGACTTAACGTAC
>CAZDHQ010000044.1:0-12803 GCA_964505135.1 uncultured Ferruginibacter sp. | reverse complement strand
TTACCTGAAAGAGCTGGGTGTAATATCTGCTGAAGGATTGGTAAAAAAAGACATGCAGGATAAATACCGGCAGATCAACAAATACGTAGAGATAATTGAAGGCATTATTAAAGACCTGGATCTAAAAGATGGTTTTACGGTGGCAGATATGGGTAGCGGTAAAGGTTATCTCACTTTTGCTTTGTATGATTACCTGCACAATAAGTTACACACAAGTGCCAGCGTCACCGGCATTGAGATAAGAAAAGATTTAGTGGAAAAATGCAATGCCATTGCAGCCAAAGCCAATTTTGATCAACTGCATTTTGAAGAAGGCACTATTGAAGGGGCTAATATTAGTAAGATTGACATGCTGATTGCATTGCATGCCTGCGACACCGCTACAGACGATGCGATTTATAAAGGTATTAAAGCCGATGCACAGGTAATTATATGTGCACCCTGTTGCCATAAACAAATCCGCAAGCAGATGGCGCCGGACAATGCTCTGCAATACATCACTAAACATGGCATTTTATTAGAACGGCAGGCAGAAATGGTAACCGATGCAATCAGAGCTTTAGTATTAGAAGCATTTGGCTATAAAACAAAAGTGTTTGAGTTTATTTCAACGGAGCATACGCCGAAGAATGTGTTGATTACAGCGGTTAAAAGAAATGGAAGTATCGACGAAAAAGAAAAAAATATCGAGAAAATAAAAGCATTGAAAGCAATATTTAATATTCAGCAGCATTATTTGGAGAAGCTGATGAAAGTATAAAACTATTTCTGCCGAATATAATTCCATAAGTACAAGTGTGCGACGCAACGATGCTTAATAGCAGCACAAAAGCTAAGTACAAAAAAATTAAAGCCCGTAAAAATATCACGGGCTTTATAATTATGATGAACAAATTTATTTCAACGAACCTGTTATAAACTCTGCCACATCCTTCTTAAACTTTACTGCTGACTCATTGTGTATATACATCATATGGCCGGCTTCATAGTACTTATGAGTAATATTGCCTTTAATCTTTTTATCAAAGCCGATGTGATCAAAAGTGTATTCTGATCCACCGAATGGCGTTGCCAAATCATAAATGCCGTTTAATACCAGCACTTTTAATTTTGGATTGGTGCTCATCACATTTAATAAATCCATTTCTGTATTAGGTGTAGATGCATCACCGAATAAGCCATTGTTGCGTGGATGCTTCCAGTCCCATTTAAAATCTGGAAACACATAAGCACCTGTGTTGTATGTTTTATCCTTAGGCACTTTTAACTCTGTGCTGTAGTATTGCATAAAGGCAGTTATAAATGCCGGGCTGATATCATTTGATTGCGGATCAGTAAAAGCAAATTCAGCCAGTTTGTTTTGTGCAATACCTTTGTATCTTGAATCAAGACGGCCTGCAATCATACCTTCACTCCTAAGTAGTTCCTGGCAGAACTGAGGTTGCATTACTCTTAGGTTGGCCTTGCTCCAGTAATCTTTGCTGATGCCTGTGAAAGCTTCGAGTTTAGCCAGTACTTTTTCTTTTTCTGCATCAGGTATCATATCTCCTTTAATCAATGCGCTTGCATAATCACCATAAGCAAATGCTCTTACATCTTTTAAAAATGCATCAAGATTGGCAGGTTTATTAGCTACTTTATTGTGATACCAGGAAGTAGCAGCATAGGTGGGGAGGTTCACAATGTAAGGCAGGTCATCACCGGGATTAAAAGCCAGCTGGCGAATGTCGAGTACATTTGATACGAGCACAATGCCGTTCAAAGCAATGCCATAGGTTTCCTGTAAAAAATCAGCTACGCCTGCTGAGCGGAAAGTACCATAGCTTTCACCCAATAAATATTTCGGCGAATTCCATCTTTCATTTTCATGCACATAATTTCTTATCACCTGGCTTACAGAACGGATGTCACCATCTACGCCCCAGAATTCACTGTTCTTTCCTTTACCAACTGCTTTACTTAAACCTGTACCAACCGGATCCAGCATTACAATGTCGGTAACATCCAGCAGGCAATAAGCATTATCTTCTAACTTGTATGGCGCAGGCCCGTTGGGTGATGGATCATTTACAATCACCCTTCTTGGCCCCATGATGCCCATGTGCAGCCACATGGAAGAAGAGCCGGGGCCGCCATTGTAACTGAATGTGAGTGGTCTTTTACTAAAATCAGCTTCACCATCTTTTGTGTAAGCAGTGTAACCGAAGGATGCGATGGGTTCATCTTTCTCATTCTTCAAAATCAAAGTACCAACAGTAGCAGTATAACTGATGATTTTGCCGTCAATCTTAATGCTGTGTTTGGTTACAAATTTTTCTGGTTTGGTAGCTGCAGCACTGTCTTGTTGTGCGATGGCAGTTTGATATAAGAGACAGGCAGTAAAAAAACAGATTGCTGATAAAAGATTTCTCATATTCGCTATTTTTAGATTTTGAAGATAATGTTTCTGTTTACAATTTTCAATGCCGTGATGATTTATTCTGTTAACGGCAATGATCATTCACGAATGGAAACAACAATTACTTACCAAAATATAAACTGTGAAAAGACTAATCGTTGATATGGATGGCGTAATAGCAGATGTGTACAGCCAGTATATCGCTTATGAAGAAATGGAAACCGGCATACGCCAACCCATAAGTGCGCTGATGGGCAAGAAAGAATTTGAAGGCATTAAAAAAGCAAGGTTTTACATTGAGCAAAAAGGCTTTTTTAGAAATGCACCCATGATTGAAGGAAGCCTTCCCGTAATGAGAGAGCTGAATAAAAAATATGAGCTGTTCATTGTTTCTGCTGCAATAGAATTCCCAAACAGCCTGCCTGAAAAGCTGGATTGGCTGGGTGAACATCTACCTTTTATCACCTGGCAGCAAATTGCTTTCTGTGGATCAAAGGCTTTGATTAAAGGCGATATCATGATTGATGATCACTTTAAAAACCTGGATTATTTTACAGGAGAAACCATTCTTTTTGCTCAGCCGCATAACTTTGGTATGGACGCCAAGCATCATAAAAGGGCGGAGAACTGGGAAGAGGTTGCGAAGATGCTCTTGTAATATTTTTCCCGAATTCCAATTTTATAAACCTAACCATTTTTGAAACCAACCACCTTAAAGTTTAATGCCCTCACCGGTATACGTGCCCTGTTTGCCTGCATGGTGTTTGTGTACCACAATAGGAAATACTGGCGGGCTGATCTCAATAAATACGTGCTGCAGTTCTTTAATGAATTGCATGTGGGTGTTTCCTTATTTTTCGTGTTGAGCGGATTCCTGATTGCCTACAAATACAATGATGATAAGCATCGGCAGCAATTTCATTATGGTGAATACATTGGTTTACGTATAGCAAGAATATTTCCCTTGTATTGGCTGATTGTACTGGTAAGCTACATTGACTGGGGCTTTCCCGGCGCTTATAAAACTTTTATTTCTTTAACGCTGGTGCATGGCTTATCAGACCTGCATAATTTAGAAGGCATTGCACAGGCATGGTCTCTTACCGTAGAAATGACATTCTATTTATTAGCGCCCATTATCTTTTTCTATTTTAATAAGAAATGGTGGAAGGCTGTTTTATTTTTACTGGTATTGTTCTTCCTTTTTTGGGGCATTGGTGAGTGTTGGCATATCATCAATGAAAACAAGCAGCGCTATTTTTATCCTTTTGATTTTATGATTCATTCTACTTTCTTTGGAAGATGCCCGGAATTTATGGCAGGTATTGCTTTGGCAGGTATGATGCACCATGATTATCCAGACCACTTAAAAAATTGGCAATACAAAACATGGATAGGATTTAGCGGCTTAGTAGCAACTGTTTTTGTGGTAGGTTTTTTTGAACCGGATATTTTTCATCATGGAAATGACACTGCCATTGGTGCCATATTACAATACACAATGGTTCCATTCTTTGCAGTAGTGTGGATGTATGGCTTGATTACAGAACCAACCTGGATGAGCAAATTCTTTTCATCAAAATTGATGGTACTGTCAGGCAATGCATCTTTTGCTTTTTACCTAGTGCACATCAGCTATGTAAACCTTCGAATCAAAGAATGGAAATTCTTTCCTGACAGGAATTTTGTTTTACTGTGGCTGGTTTCGATTGTGCTTTACCTGGCTTTTGAAAAACCAGTAAATGATGCTTGCCGAAAGTTATTAAAGGAAAAGAGAAATAAGCAAGTGCCTGTAGTTACCGCAGAAGAAATAAAAGCCGTAAGTTGATTAACGCAACTGGCCTGCTGCCCATTTAACAGCACGGAGGGTTTTAAAATATTTTGTTTTTAGTTCAATCAACTTCTGTTCTGCTTCCAACTGTTTCGCCTCCCTGCTGTTTAATAAAAACAGACTGCTCTCCCCTGCGTGGAATTTTGCAAACTCACCACGAAACAGCGTTTGGTAGTTTTTATAAGCGCTTTGATAAATGTTTACCTGTGTACTCAATCCCGTCAGTTCGTTGTAGTACGTTCTTACTTTGTTTTCAATAAGCTGCTGCTGTAATTGCAGATCAAGATTGGTTTCCTGTATTTTTAATTTAGCAGCCCGATAAGTTCCCCGACCCTCACTCAATCGCAATGGCATACCAATTTCTAATCCAAACTTATTGTTGTTTTCATAGAAGCCTGCCTTACCAAGGCCATTAAACATGTTATCGTATCCTTTATTGAGCAGGTAGGTTTTTACATTTACAGTAGGCAGTAAACTTTGAAATTTCAATTTCCTTTCCACCTCTAAAATTTGCAGTTTGTAATTGTAGCTGTTCAATTTCGGATGGGTCAATTTTGCTGCATACAATAGATCATCCAGCAAATCTATTTTTTCATCAAAAGGCTCGGGCATTACCGGCTGTACGTCTATCCCTAACTGGTAGTAGGTATTATTGGGCAGCCATAAAAAAGCAGACAAAGCAACAGCAGCATTGCTTAACCTTACAAAACTTTCACTTTGCTGGTATTCAAAACTCTGCAATTGAGTCAATGCTTCAATGGTATCAATAGCAGGCCTATCACCCTGGCGAAAAGCAAGCTTGATCAATTCAAATCTATCCCTGTTTAGTTTTACCGTATTACTAATGATGTTATATACCTGGTATTCCTTTGCCCAATTCCAGTAAGATTCATAAGCATCATACAATAAATCGTTGATGATATTTAACCGCTCTGCTTCTGTTTGTTGCTTGAAGATGGTAGCTTGTTTTAGTGCGGCCCTTCTTTTATCCATCACCAGGTTTTTAGCCAGTGGAACCGCAATGCCTACATAACTTGTTTGACCATTGGTTACCTCTGGTGTTGTATAAGCTCCGCTATTATTTTCAAGACCTGCTTTAATTTCTATTCCATACCAGGTAGGTATTTTTAATTCAGGATTGGTGTAAGTGTAATAGTTTTTACCATCAAAGGTTTTTTGATTGCTGTTTAAATAGAGCGCTGGATCAAAGCCACTTCTTGCAGTAGTAATATCTGCAGCTGCTCTTTGTACACTAATATCTGCCTGCTTAATTACTGGATGGTATGATTTTATTATTGCAATAAAATCCTCCTCGCTCATTGTTTTTTGCTGGGCTTCGGATGTAAAGACAGCAACAAAACAATACAGCATCATTAAACAGGCTTGTGCAGCTCTCATCTTGCTATTACTTTTTCTTTTTTTCTTCAGCCGCTGCTGTATTGGGTTTATAATAATCTGGCGGAAAGCCATTGATATTGCGCCATAGCTCATACCAAACCGGTACATTCTTTAGCAATGCAATGCCCATGGCGCCACTACCCACCTTTAGCTCCGGCGGCCATTTCCTGTCATCAGGGTCTTCGGCAACGAGTACACGAAAATTGCCATTGTCACTTACCGAATTTTCTATTGCTGTGATCTTACCACCAAATGTTCCATAGGATGCTTTTGGCCATCCTCTGAAAACAATGGCTGGAAATCCATCAAACATAAATCTTACTTTCTGTCCTTTCTCCAGCAGGGGAAGATCAACCGGCTTTACAAATATCTCCACGGCATGCTGTGCATTATCCGGCACTATCTGTACCAGCATATCGCCATCTTTTACTATTTCACCAATACCCGCCTTCATTGCTTTAACTACCTGGCCGCTCTGTGGTGCAGTAATGATGTAGAGTTTACTCCTGATATCATAATTCATAAACTGGTTCTGCAGTTTGGCAATATCACCCTCGCCAGCATTGATCTGTGACAAGGATTGAAATTTGTCTCCCGTTGCCTTGGATATTTTTTCATTGTAATCCTGTATGGCTCCATTCAACTCCAGTTGCAGTATACCCAACTCCTGTTTGGCGTTCATGAATTTGATTTCAGCGCTGGTCTTTTTAGCTGTTGCATTTTGATAACTGATATTGCGCTGTTCCAGTTGCGTTAAAGATACCAGGCCACTATCATACATATTCTTCTGACGATTGAACTGTTTGGTAGAAATCGCCAAATCATTCATTGCAGCTACCATATCCATACTATCTGCCTGCAGCTTCATTTGCTGCTGTCTTATCTTATTTTCAACCTGTGAAATCTTGAGAGCCTTCGCCTTTGTGAGTGCTGCTATCTGCATATCAGCAGTACCTACTTTATTTTTATAATTTTCTACCGTTAATTGTTTTGCTGTTAACTGCTCTTTTGTTCTGTTAAGCAAGTTTGGATCAAGGTAGTCATCTTTAATCTCTGCCAATTGCAAAATGGTATCACCCGCTTTTACATAATCTCCTTCTTTTACATACCACTTGATTACTTTGCCAGGAATGATGGTATTTAACTCCTGTGGTCTTTCTTCCTGTCGCAGGGTAGTTACAGAACCATGAGTTGTAATATGCTGTGTCCATGGTAAAAATAAAATCACCAGCAAGAGGAGCATTAGTCCAAAGAACCAATACCTTACCCGGCTCCGGCTTTTTATTCGGTAGATTTTTTGAAACGACTCGATATTCGTTTTATCCAGTTGCTCTTCTATTTTCAGGTCGATGTAATTCATAGCTATTGATTGATCAGCTTTTTAATGTCGTACCATTTTCCCACGTGCTTGATGGAACCTTTTTCTAAATAAATAACCCTGTCACATTGTGCCGCCAGCGTTTCATTGTTGCTACTGATTAAAATCGTTTGATCCGGGGTTTCATGAACGAGATAATGAATAATGGAAGTTCTTACGGATTCGCTCAGGCTGTCAAAAGGTTCTTCCAGCAATACCAGCCTTGGATAATTAGCCAGTGCTCTTAGCAGTAAAATTTTCTGAATAATATTCTTCGACAATTTTTGCCGATTGGATCGAGCATGGTTTGCAGGCCCGCAGTGGTTTCGGAAAAAAATGTTTTAAGCCCAATTCTTTCTGCCAGCCTTAATACATGCTGTGGAGAAATAGCAGGGTTACCCATGGTAATGTTTTCAAGAAGGGTGCCCATAAAAATATCCTGCTGGTTCAGCAGTATACCTGTTTGATCCCTGAGTGTATCAAGCTTGTAAGTGGTTAGTGGAATATTATTGATAAAAATATTTCCTTCAAAATGATGATAGGCGCCGCTCAGCAAACGAAGCAAGGTAGACTTACCAGAACCAGTTGCGCCCATAATGCAGATCTTTTCGTTGCTGCGGATAACCATATTGATGTTCTTCAACACTGGAGCCTGCTCCTCCGGAACATAACTGAAATTTACATTGGACATTTCTATACTAAGTCCTGAATTTTCCTCAGGCAGCTCAATGGTACCATCTACTTCAAGCGGTTTATCTGTTACCTTACCTAATTTTTCCACAGCAGTAAGCACATCATACACTGTATCAAGATTAATCATTAATTTTTCCACAGAACCAATCACCATTAATATCACAATTTCTGCTGCTATGAACTGGCCTATATTCAATTGCTGATCCACCAGCAATACACTGCCTACTATCAGCATAGCTGCTGTGATCAATAACTTGAAACCGATTAAACTCCAGTACTGTAATTGAAGAATACTGAAGTGAATGGTGCGCTGCTCTAAATATCCCTGCACAAGCGAATCGGTTCGTTGGATATTGAGTGAATTCTTTCTTGAGAATTTAAATGACTTTATTACTCTTGCCATTTCTTCCAGCCAGCTAGCTACTGCGTATTTATAATCACTTTCCCTAAGGCTTGACTCCATACCTTTTGCGCTGGTGAAGCGAAGAATGAGATAGATCAGCAAGATCAATACAAGACTAAAAAAGATGAATACGGGGTGATAGAAAGAAAGCAGTAGCAAACCGAATATAATTTGAATAGAAGCAGCAGGTATATCCAGCAGTAGTTTGGAAATACCTTTTTGCAAAGTACCTGTATCAAAAAAACGATTAAGTAGTTCAGGCAGGTAATAGCTGTCTACCAATTGCAGGTTCAATTTTGGAATACGTTCTGCAAACTCAAAAGCATAACGCACAAAAATCTTTTGCTGCACCTTTTCTATTAATCGCATTTGATTTACCTGCAATGCCCCACCCAAAAAGACACCCAGTACCACCAAAGCGATTAAAATAACAAGTGAAGTGGAAATACGGCCACCTAAAACAAAACTGATGATGGATTGAATACCGAGAGGTAAGGAAAGCTGTATTAGACCATTGAGAATAGCAAAGAAGTAAACAGAACTGATTTCGTTCCGTTCCAATCGAATTACCCGTAAAATGCGTTTTACAGGGTTAGCAAAAATATCCTGTGTAGCAGTTTCTGCCATAATAGTTTAGTTTACAACTTTCAAAGAGAGTTCCAATTCTTTCAGCACTACTGCTGTCACTTAATAGGCCGCAAGATTACCAAAATCTTTCTAAAAACGATAAGTGATTGTAATTAAATATAATAAGCTTATGCTTTTTTTAAGAAGTGTTTAACTTAGACAATTGTAATTCAAAATAAAATTAAACAAAACAAATAAGTATCAATTTAAAAAAAGGCGCTGATTAGCGCCTTTTTACAATTTTCTTTTATTGATTTATTCAAACAGGTCGCCCTGTAAATCATCTCCTTTCTTTTTCTCCCATTCCATTTCTACAGTTTTGCTAAACTCGGTGAGCTTGGCACCTACAGCTTTCCAACCCATCACTTCTACTAGTTTGTTTACTTTGAATTTTGCGCTTCTAACCATCTGGCCGCGGCCGGTTTGCACATGCAGTACTGGCTCTTCATCTGTCGTTACTGCTTCCAGCCTGTTACCATCTCCTTCTTTTATAAAGAAGAATTTGTTATGCAGCGTGGTAGTTTCAATTTTAAAACGCTTGATGTTAAACTGCAGTTTCTCATTGTCCAGGTAAACGGCCGTAATGATTCTCTCAGGATGGAATTTTTCAATCAACAATATTTTCTCTGCATCAAAGCGCTGCGTCAATTCCTGGTCAGTTATTTCATAATTACCATCATTGTAAATAACCAATATCCTGTCTTCGGCTTCAAATTTACCCAGGTACTCTCCCTTCTCTTCGGAATTTAATCTGCCAAACTTATTATCAAACCACAATTTCTTTGCATCCAGTGTAGAACGGCCAGCCTCTTTAAAGCGAACAGATTTGATTGGATATTTTGTTACAATATTTCCAATGCTGCTGCGGCCTTTGATTTCCAGTTCTTCAAAGTAAAAATCAAACTCCTTATTTCTTGCGCTGCAATTAGGGCTTAAAATTACTTTTACCACTTCAGCTTCACCATTGGCATTAGCAGAGAAATAATGCACTTTGTTTTTGTCTTCGCTTTTGGCAAGATTGTATTCCCTGTCTCTCGTAATACCAGTTACATTAAAACGCTTTGCATAGCTCACACCTGTTTTACCATCCACATAAATCATGTTATAGGTAGTGCGTTCATCATTTTTCTGGAATACTGCTACATGAATAATGTCTTTGCCGATAAAGGTTTTATCAGCCACTTTTACAATCTTCATGATACCGCCCTTAGTAAAGGCGATGATGTCATCAAAGTCAGACACCTCAGCTATCAATTCATCTTTCTTTAAGGAAGTTCCAATAAACCCATCTGCCTTGTTCACATACAATTTGGTGTTGGCAATCGCAACTTGTTTTACCTGGATCGTATCAAATTCTTTAATCTCTGTTTTGCGTTCACGTCCCTTACCATATTTTTTCAGGAGATTATCATAGTAAGCAATGGCAAAATCAACAAGATTGGCAAGGTCATGCTTCACCTGTTTGATATCGCCTTCAATGCCTTTTATCTGAGCATTCAGTTCATCAATATCCAACCTGTAAATACGGCGTACAGGCTTCTCCGTTAGTTTAAGAATATCTTCTCTTGTAATCTCCCGTTTTAATTGTTTTTTAAATGGTGCAAAAGCTTTGTCTATCGCCTCAATCACTTTATCCCATGTTTCATGCTTCTTCTCCAGCTCCTTGTATATCTTTTCTTCAAAGAATATTTTTTCCAGTGAAGTGTAATGCCATTTTTCCTGCAGCTCAGCCAGTTTTATTTCCAATTCTCTCCTTAGGAGTTCTTTGGTATTATCAGTTGCTAACTTTAGCAATTCAGCAGCGCCTAAAAACTTCGGTTTATCTTCAACAATTACACAGGCGTTGGGAGAAATGCTTACTTCGCAATCTGTGAATGCATACAATGCATCAATCGTAATGTCGGGAGAAATACCCGCAGCCAGCTCCACCACAATTTCAACATTGGCAGCGGTGTGGTCGGTTACTTTCTTTACTTTAATCTTACCCTGGTCGTTAGCTTTTACAATGCTTTCCATCAATTGTGAAGTAGTAACACCATAAGGCACGCTTTTTATCAGCAAAGTTTTTTTATCCTGCTCTTCGATGATCGCTCTTACCCTTACTTTACCACCACGTTTTCCATCATTGTAATTGCTTACATCAATCGTACCTCCCGTTTGAAAATCAGGATAGATTTCAAATTTTCTTCCTTTTAAATACTTGATGGAAGCTTCAATGAGTTCACAGAAGTTGTGAGGAAGTATTTTTGTTGCCAAGCCTACCGCAATACCGTCTGCACCCTGTGCAAGCAGTAAGGGAAACTTCATTGGCAGCGTAACGGGCTCGTTCTTGCGACCATCATAACTCAATGCCCATTCGGTGGTCTTTGCGTTGAAAGCAACTTCCAGTGCAAACTTGCTGAGTCTAGCTTCGATATACCTTGATGCAGCCGCTTCATCACCCGTACGGACATCCCCCCAGTTACCCTGCGTTTCAATCAGCAGATCTTTTTGACCCAGGTTTACCAACGCATCGCCAATGCTCATATCTCCATGCGGATGATACTGCATGGTTTGCCCGATGATGTTAGCCACTTTATTAAAACGGCCATCATCCATTTCCTTCATCGCATGCAAAATGCGGCGCTGCACTGGTTTTAAGCCATCTTCAATTGCCGGAACCGCACGTTCCAAAATCACATAGCTGGCATAATCCAAAAACCATGTTTTGTACTGGCCATCCAGGCCGGAATCCTTGTGGATGTAGTCTTCTTTGTTACTCTTCGCCATTTCGCTTTCTATCTAAATAAAATACAAATATTCAATTTTCAATACTCAATGTTCAATGCTCAACTTCCGGAGCTTTTGTTCTTTTTAGCTGTTTCAATGCTCTTCGCAATTATTGCTATCAACTCCTCGGTTTCTTTATAAATTCCTTCCAGCTTTAAAACTGGTTTAATTAATTCCTTTTTTCTAATCACTTTCAATGCTGTTCTGCATTCTTTCAACTCTTTTAAAACAACTCCCATCTTGTGCAAAAAATCATTCAGCGATTCAGCTGCTTACACTTCTCCATAATTAAATGTTGGCGAGTGGCAAGAGCGAACCAACTGCCCTGCGATATAATTTCCTGCTCTCGTATTTGGCAATGCTTCCACTACATCAATCATGCGACAAGTGAAATCAACAAGCCTGTCTTCTAAATCAAATTTTCTATCTGCCATTGTTTGTATCTTCAAATTGAATATTGAAAATTGAACATTGAGCATTGAAAATTTTATTCATTGCCCGCAGGTGCTGAGTTTGAAGCGGCCTTACTTTTCACTTCAAAATCCTTCATATTCCCCAGCTTTCCTTGCACATCAAATAGATCCATAGCAATCATCGTCTTCAATCTCCAAAGCAGGTAGGCGTCACCGGTAGTATGTTTGGCTTTGCTTAAAAATGCATGAATAATCTTAGATGCCTTTTGCCAATCAGGTGTGATAAACTTTTTTAGCTCGGCATCATAAAAATCATAATCATACTGTGCTAATTTTTTTCCACCTTCCAAAATGCGAACGCCTTTATTTTCATTACAGATCCTTGCCCACTCATCAGGATCTACTTCAAATTCGCTTAAGGTAATTTCCCTGGCTAATTTTTTTGCCTTCAAAAATTCTTTGGCAGGAATTTCTGAAAGCCAGTTGGGGTAAAAGATGTTTCCTTTTTCATTGATAAAAGGAAGATTATTCAGGTAGAGAATAAAGACACGGCCCTGGAATTCTTTCATGTAGTTCAGCAACCAATAGTAGCCGCACACATCATGTTTATTTTGTGCAGCCCAGATCCAGATCACTTCCTCTTCATTGCGGCGCATAGTGCCCACCAATTCAGCAACTGTTTTATAATCATCTACATCACCGGCATCAACTTTGCCATCATAATCTCCACCGGCCAATACATCTTTCCACCAGTTACGGCGGTTTTCAATTCCTTCGCCGATATAGATATTTCCCAATGGGCCAACAGCATAATCGTCTCTAATAATGACTATTTCACCAGCCAGCTTTTCATCCATTTCAATGGCCTGCTGCAGCACTTTGATATCTGCCTCGTTAAATACTATGTGAATCAT
>CAZDHQ010000043.1:1005-12904 GCA_964505135.1 uncultured Ferruginibacter sp. | reverse complement strand
TTTTGCTTTTGTTTAGGCAATTAAAATTCATTTATGGAAACCTTAAAAGGCAAAAACGTTTTAATCACCGGGGCATCTGGAGGCATAGGTAGCAATACTGCCAAACTGTTGGCAGGCAGTGGCGCCAATATTTTTATCTGTGGCCGCAATGCTGAAAAATTAAATGCGGTGGCGGCTTCAGTCAATCTCCAAGAGAGCAATGTTTTTTTAGGTGATTTGTCCACTGAAGAGCAGGTAGATCTTTTAAAGGAAAAATATTTTACGCAATACTCATCCATAGATATTTTGGTAAATGCTGCTGGTATAGGAATTATCAAGCCTGTTGAAAGCCTTACGGCTGAAGAATTTCATCGGACACTGAATGCAAACCTGGTGACACCTTTTTTATTATTGAAAGCATTTTTGCCTGCGATGAAAGAAGTAAAGAAAGGTTTGATCATCAATATTCCGGGAGTATTGGGTAAAGTGCCAATGGCTGGTGCTGCCGCTTATAGTGCCAGCAAATATGGATTAACAGGTATGATGCAAAGTATACGAGAAGAATTAAAACGAACCGAAATTAGAATCACCAATATTTTTTTAGGCGGTACGGATTCTGCTTTTTGGGATACAATTGATTTAAAAGTGCAAAGAGATAAAATGATTGTGGCAGAAGAAGCTGCAAAATCCATTTGGTTTTTATGTCAGCAGCCAGGGAGTGGAGTGGTAAGTGAGATGGTGCTGCAGCCATTTAATCACCAGGCGATATAGATAGGTGCTTGTGAGAGACGGTGATGAATATAGTTTGATGTACAAGTGTGCGACGCCACCGAAGATGAATAAAGCGAAAAAGCTGGGACAATAAAAACTACGCACATTCTTTATCGAGCACATCCAATGTTTTCCTGTACAAATTTTTTGCTTTATCAATGTCGGCTGCAATGCACACCAGTCCTAGTTTCCCGTATTGTGATAATGCGCCAATCATGTGAAACATAACGCCGGATTGATTCCCTTCGTCATAAATTAAATTATTACAGATAGCGATGTCAATGAGATCATGCGGTGTAAGGCCCTTGTATTTTTCGTTGTATAAATTATCAGTACCAAAATAGCAACGGGTATTGCCATTGTGTGTTTTATAAATACCCTGCTGCCAATAGTACTCACCTGCTGTTAGGAATTGCAACATCAAAAACGGGTGTGTGGTACCGCCTTTACGAAGATTGATTTCAATAGCATAGTGCTTCCATTCATCGTTTGTTTTAACAGATAAAAAGTCAATACCCAACCTTCCAATAGCGCCTGCAGATCTCAAAGCTTCTGTTATCTGAAATGCAGTGTGGGCAATGGTTACACTGTATTCATTGTTGGCTGGGAAAGTAGCGCCCAGGAAAACCTGTTCATCATCGCCACCCAGCAATTGATCATGCGTGGAGATGATGTCAATCTTTCCCACAGGATTAATGCGGCATTGCACAGACGGTGATTCTTTTAAATCCCCTTCAATAAATTCTTCCACCACGCCGCCCATGGTTTGAAACTTATTGATATAATCATTGAAGCTAAGGTGTGCTGCTACCAGCTTGCAGTTTTTTTCAAGCCGTGATGTAATTATATCCTGCAGGGGCTCATCAGTTGCAGCGATATCATGATAACTGAATACAGCATTGCCTTCACCGGAAAAGCCTTCATCCATTTTTATCACGGCCCTTTTTAGTACCGGATTATTTTTCTTTAGCAAAGTCAGGGCTTCTATAATCTCTCTTTTATTTTTCACATGTTCGATACCGTTAGGCGTATCAATATGTAGCTGTTTAAATAATTGCCTTGCGCCGCTTTTAGTGCCCAGTGTAGATAGAGAGGGATCTGTTCCGTATAAAGGTATATTGAGTTTTACAGCCAGTTCTTTTTCATATTTGGTTACATTAAAGCAACTGATATGGCTCATCATAGGGTCTTTTACATGTTCCAATATTCTTTTCATCAACCTTGGCCTTGCCAGTATCTTTTGAGTGAGCGGAATACTGGATGCATCATAACAACTGAGTAATGTTAAACGCTGTGCTGCATGATACACAGTGATGCCGGGCAGCATGTGCAGGTAATAGTCAATGATAGTGCTATCAATGGGAATGCTGGATAAATAAATAATATGCGTTTTCGGCATACGCAATAACATCAGCATGCAAAGCATTCTCTCTTCATAATGCGCCACGCCTTTTATTGTTTGCAGCATGTCGCTATCAAGGCTAAGGCTGGGTATAATAATCACTGTTTTCTCAGCAAGATTATTGCAGAAAATTTCATTGTAATAACTGGTGAAGCGCTGCTGCAGTTTTACAAAAGCAATATGTTCTTCTTCTTCCACCATTTGATGGTGAATGCGATCAGTCATAATAATGAACGCTTTGCTACAAAATACCGGGAAACGGCAGCTTCTCTAATGACGAATATCAGTGGCAGCAATAGCCTTTGTCATTAAACTTTGCAACCGTTAAATCCTCTTTATTTGGGGATTACCTATCTTTGAAAATATTTTATGTACATGAATAATCCTGCATCTATTTCTTTCGAAAATACCGAGTCTGCATTTGCTTACAAATCTGATAAAGCACTTAAAAAAGCAAGGTTTTTATTTAGTTCCATGGGTAAGCCATGGCTATTGAATGTTGGTTTAAAGATCACACCATTTGCCATTAAATGGAATTTACCTTTCACCAAAACAGTTATCCGCAATACCATATTTTCTCAATTTGTGGGAGGTGAAACGCTGCAGGAAACTGCTGCGGTTGCAAAGAAATTAGGGGAGTACCATGTGCAAGTGATTTTGGACTATGGTGTAGAAGGAGGCGACAATGGCGAAGCAGGATTTGATCATGCAACAGAAGAGTTTATCCGTGTAATTAATTATGCCGCTACGCAACCCAACATTCCTTTTATGAGTGTGAAGGTTACCGGCTTTTCAAGATTTGCTTTGCTGGAAAAATTAGACAGCCTGATGAATGCTGGCGGCGGCACTCTAATGAAACGTTACTTAGGCGCTATTGAACAATTGAGCGCCGGGGAGAAAGAGGAATGGCATAGGGTAAGAGTAAGAATGCTTAGGGTGTGTGAAGCAGCCATTGCAAAAAATATTGGTGTATTGATTGATGCAGAAGAAACCTGGATACAGGATCCCGTAGATGCACTCACCATTTTGATGATGGACAGTTTTAATAAAGAAAAAGTGGTGGTGTATAATACGTTGCAATTGTATCGTCATGACCGGCTGCAGTTTTTAAAAGATTCATATGAAGCTGCAGAGGAAAGAAAATTTATTTTAGGCGCTAAGTTGGTTAGAGGTGCTTATATGGAAAAAGAAAGAGAGCGTGCAGCAGCGATGGGATATCCCTCACCGATACAACCTGACAAAGAAACCTGTGATAATGATTACAATGCTGCTGTAAGTTTTTGTATCGATCATCTTGACCGCATAGCGGTGATCATTGCATCGCATAATGAATACAGTAATTTATTGGGCACAAGATTGCTGCAGCAAAAAGGTTTGCCTTACAATCATGCACATGTCCATTTTTCTCAGTTGTATGGCATGAGTGATAACATCACTTTTAATTTGGCACAGGCTGGTTGCTCTGTAAGTAAGTATTTACCCTTTGGCCCTATCAAAGATGTGGTGCCTTATTTAATGAGAAGAGCACAGGAGAATAGTTCTGTGGCGGGACAAACCGGTAGGGAGCTGGGTTTGATTGATAAGGAATTAAAAAGAAGAGGGCTTTAATAGTTTTTTTAACCGGCAGATAAGCTTCGTGGCATCATCGTTGTGTCACTCACTTGTGCCACATACCATTGGTCATCTCATAACCCAAGCACATCCTTCGCCACCCGATAAGTATTGCAATGAGCTTCTGTAATAATCTTTACATCTGCGCTGTAACCGCCGCCCATGGCCACTGTGCAGGGAATTTGATGCTTACTTAAATAAGAAAAAACAGTTTCATCTCTTTGCCTGCAGCCCTGCATGGATACTTTTAGTTTGCCAAATTTATCCGTTGATAGAATATCCACGCCGGATAAGAAGAATGCAAAGTCAGGCTTCACATCATTGATCAATTTATCAAGTGTTGTTGTTAGTAAGTTTAAATAAGTATCATCATCGGTGCCATCTTTTAACGGAATATCCAAATCACTTTTTTCTTTGTGAAAAGGATAGTTGTGCTCTCCATGCATGCTGAAGGTGAACACCCTGTTTTCGTTTTCAAATAATTTGGCAGTACCATTTCCCTGGTGAACATCTAAATCTATAATGAGTATTTGTTTAGCCAGTTTCTTTCTCAGCAAATAATTGGAAGCAACAGCCATATCATTCAATAAGCAAAAGCCTTCACCCCTGTCTGCAAATGCATGATGTGTACCTCCGGCAACATTTAGCGATACACCGTTTTCCATTGCATAATGGCAACAATCGATCGTGCCTTGTGTAATGATAAATTCCCTTAACGTAAGTTCGGGAGATTGCGGAAAACCAATATGTCTTTGTTCTTTTGCTGATAAAGTTTGTTGCGTTAGCTTATCAACATACACTTTATCATGTGTCCATAAAATAATTTCTTCATCACAAGGCTTTGGTGAAAAAAGGTTTTCGTTTGTGATGGTTCCTTCATGCAATAATTGCCCCGGTATTAATTCATACTTCAGCATGGGAAAGCGATGCCCTTCCGGCAAAGGATGAGCATAGATGGGAGCGAATGCTATTTTTAATATTTTATTCAATCAGCAAACTTTTAAGATACCACCCAGTTCATTTTTACGATGATTGGCGGGCATCAATGCAAAAACGTTTTCGCCACGTTTTGGTTTGATGGGGAAGGTGCCGGTGAATTTTCCAAAAGCAGGAAGAACTGCATACTGTTTGCCAAAATAAAAACAGGGTAGGTGCACTGATTGCCGTGCCTGGCCACCAATGCTAATGCCGGGGTGAATATGGCCACTAAAACAATAGACGGCTTCTTTCATTTCACATTCATTGATATCATGTATAAAAGAGAAATTGCCAATTTGCAGATCATCTTTTAGCACTTCAATTCCAGCATCCTGGTACCATGCCCGGTGCAAAATATCATGATTGCCCATGATGAGCTGAATATGCAATTGGTTAAAGTCTTTTCGCCATTTTAAAAACAGTTCATGCTCTTTGTTGTCATGACTGTGAAACATATCTCCAATCACAATTGTATTGGCTGGTTTAAATGTTTGCAATAAAGAAACAAAACGTTGCACGTCTTCCTTAAAAATAGTTTGCGGAATACCAATGCCAGCTTTTCTAAAATGGCCGGTCTTGCCGAAATGAAGATCACTCAGGATGATCGTTTGTTGTTGCTCCCAGTAAATACACCTGTCCGCAGAGAGTAGAAATGTGTTATCCAGTATGGTATGCGGAATGATCTGCTGCATCGGGCGGCAAAGATAAATTGATATGCTTATTTTACTGTTGGTTTTGAAATACCGTAAGAAGTTTTTACATTTCCTAAAAATTCTGCTTATGTCATCTCAACCAAACGATGTGCTGGATTTTAATGACGGACAAAAACCAGCATTGCCTTCAGCCTTGAATGTTCTTACAATCTTAACTTTTATTGGAAGTGGTCTTGCTTTTTTAGGTTCTTTTTGGACCTATTACAAAGCCGATGAATCTTACAAACAAATCCAGGATGCTCAAACAAAAATGGCGGATGCGCCAGCATGGGCTAAAAGATTTATGGGGCCTGAAATGGTAGAGATGGCTCGTAAAGCAGCTGAGTATAAACTACCCATTATGATAGTTACAATAATTGGAGCTGCACTTTGTATTTATGGAGCGCTTGAAATGAGGAAATTGAAAAAACAAGGCTTTCCTCTATGGGTAGCAGGGGAATTCTTACCAGTTGTTGCCAGCGGTGTTTTTCTCGGCGCAGGAGCTTTTTCTGGTTTTGCTCTGTTTGGAATAGCAATACCGATTGTGTTCTTGATCTTATATGCAGTTAACAGAAAACATCTCATTTATTAATAATAAAAATCCCGAAGAAAATGCTTCGGGATTTTTTTATTCTTCTTCCAGTTGCGATTGCATCCTCTTAATCCTGTCTTCCAGTCTTTCAGAACTAAGATTGTAGCGGCTCAAGCCATCCACCATAATCGGGAAGCAGAATGGTGTTAATCTTTCAGGAACTGTGATTACAATTTTGCTATTGCTAATGCGGTGCAGGGCGTTGCGTAAGCGAACTTCTTCCATTTGCTGATCCAGCACTTCACGGTAAGCCTGCTGCAATAAAATATTATCCGGATCGTATTCTGCAAACACGTTAAATAAGAGACTGGCGCTGCTTTGCAGGTGTTTAGCTTTCACTTTCTCACCCGGCATTCCCTGAAAAATCAAACCGCCAATCACAGCAATGTCCCTGAATTTTCTTCTGGCCATTTCTGCAGAGTTCACACTTTTTTGAATATCGGCAAGCAGGTTATCCAAAGCAAACAATTCATACGCATTGCTATCATCTAAGGGTATCGGTTGATCACTTAATAACTCAAAGCCATAATCATTCATGGCAATGGAAAAAGTGATGGGCATTATTTTACTAAGCCGGTACGCCAGTATCGCAGCCATTGCTTCATGCACCAATCTTCCCTCAAAAGGATAAACAAAAACATGAAAACCTTCCTTGGTTTCGATGTGTTCAATTAATAATTCCTTTTCATTAGGGACTACTGATAATTGACTTTGCAAATCAAACAGTGGCCTTAAAGCTCTGAGCTCTTCCCAAGTCTCCCCCTTGGGGGGAGATTTAGAGGGGGCCGGAACGGGGTTATTCATCATCCTCCTAAGCATCAATCCCAAATTCGCTGTGAGCGACATTCTTCCGCCCATCCAGCTCGGTACAATTGATTTTTTTGCATTGGAATTTCTTACCAGTACCGTCATCTCTTTGAGCATCACGTATTCCAATTTTCTTCCGGCAAACGTAAATACATCACCGGGTTCCAGCCTGCTGATAAACCATTCTTCAATAACACCGATATAACCACCACTCATGAATTTTACTTTCAGCATGGCATCACTAACGATGGTGCCTATGTGCATCCGATGCCGCATGGCCATTCGCCTGCTGGTAATTTTATATAAGCCATCTACTACTTCTACTTTTTTATAATCATCGTATTGCTGCAAAGCCTTTCCGCCCTGTGTGAGAAAGAGTAATACAGCGTGCCATTCATCATCCGTAATAGCATTAAAGGAATAAGTGTTTTTTATTTCATTGTAAATAGTAGCAGCATTGAATCCATCGCCTACAGCCAGTGTGCATAGATATTGAATCAATACATCAAAGCAAAGCATCATCGGTTCTTTACTTTCGATGTATTGCTCTGCCATCGCTTGTTTCAAAGCAGCTACTTCTACCAGTTCCAATGAATGTGTTGGGAGGAAATAAATCCTGCTTGTCTCACCGGGTTGGTGTCCGCTTCTTCCTGCTCTTTGTAAAAAACGGGAAACACCTTTGGGTGATCCCACCTGCACTACGGTATCCACCGGACGAAAATCTACACCAAGATCAAGGCTTGCAGTACAAACCACTGCTTTTAGTTTACCGGTATGCAGACTATCCTCCACCCATAGACGCAATTCATGCTCCATGCTTCCATGATGCAATGCGATGGCGCCGGCTAAATCTGGTGCTGTGTTTAATAGAGCCTGGTACCATGCTTCACTCATACCTCTTGTATTGATGAACACAAGGGTAGTTTTATTTTGATTGATTACATCAATTACCCGGTGCACCAGTTTAATGCCCAGGTGACCAGCCCATGGATACTTTTCAATCTCTTCAGGGATAATGGGGATTACTTCAATATTCTTTGAAATGGTTGCAATCACGGCCTCCCCAAACCCCTCCAAAGGAGGGGCTTTTGGGACCCTACTAGCTTTAAGTGACCATAAAGAATGTAACAGTACAGTCCTTGCCTGATCAAGGTTTCCGATAGTGGCGGAGATGCCCCAAACTACAGCACATTCACTAAATAAATTCCATTGAGCATTTACAATTCTTGAAACAGCCAGTTCCACCTGCACGCCTCTTTTGCTTCCCATCAATTCATGCCATTCATCTACTGCAATTATTTTTAGTTGATGAAAAATTTCCGTGCTGTTTTTCTGTGCCAATAAAAGATGCAGGCTCTCCGGTGTGATTAACAGCACTTCCGGCATTTGCCTTTTCTGTTTTTGTCTTTCACTCACCGGCGTATCGCCATTGCGAATCGCCACTTCCCATTGCATGCCGAGATCAGCAATCACTTCTTCCATGGCCCGGCCAATATCTTTTGCCAATGCACGGAGTGGTGTAATCCAAAGTAACTGCAATCCATTTTTTTTCTTTGATTGATAGTTGGAAGGATTATCGTTGATGAATTGAATCACCGCAGCAATAAAAACAGAAAAGGTTTTACCACAACCAGTAGGTGCATTTACCAAACCGCTTTTTTTATTAATGATGTGCTGCCAGGTTTGCTGCTGGAAAAGAAAAGGCTGATGGCCTTTGGAAGCCAACCATTGTTCTATTGTTTTATATCCTTTGGTGGTGGTGAGTTTCAAGATGATTTGATTATTAAGACCTATAAAGTTTTAATAATCTTATAGGTCTATCATGGAAAGATAGATAACAATTTTTGTTACCTTAAGTTTTTTAACTTCGTTAAAAAGACAATATGGGACTTGTATATGCTGATGTCGAACTAATCAATGGCGAAGATCTTTCGTTCGCAAGAAAGAATATAATCGGAGAAGACGAGATTAAGCGTATGCATGTAAATCTATTGGTAGATACGGGCTCTTATATGCTTGCTATTAATGAAAATATCCAGGAACAATTGCAATTTCCTGTTGTTGAAAAAAGAAAGGCGCAATTAGCCAACGGTCACATAGTAGAATGCGATGTGGTAAGTCATGTAGAACTTAAATTTAAAAACCGCAGTCAAATATCTGATGCAATTGTGCTACCTGGGAACGCTCAAGCTTTGATCGGTGCAAGTCGGTTAGAAAATATTCCCACTAAGATGCCTTATGTCAGATTGAAGTAAAACCTATAAGGTTTGAAAACCTTATAGGTTTGGAATATTACAACGTCTTCAAATACTCAATCACCGCCTTTCTTTCCTTATCCGATAACTTATCTCCAAAATAATGTCCCTCGTTGCTAAAACCTTTTACGGTAGTATTATATACTTCATTATTACCCGGTGCAGTTTTTTCTTCATAATTCCATCCTGGATTGTCGAAATTATAAGATGGTTGTTTGAAGTTTCGCTGCCAGTATTTTGGACGCATTTTACTGTTGAGTACCCCTTCTAAATTTGGTACACTGCCATTGTGTAAATAAGGCGCAGTAACCCAGATTCCATCCAAAGGCGGAGCAATATAACCACGGTAAGGCACCAACTTAGCAGGATGATCACCTGTAGTAAACCAGCTTTTGTTAAACCATTCAATAAACTGCGGATTGGAATAGTTGGCTGTAAACAAAGCAGAGTCTGTTTGGATGATATTTTCTGGAATCAACAGGTTCGGATATTTACCATCTTCACCATAAGTGCCATGGCATTTAGCACAGGATGCTTCAAATATTTTCTGTCCTTCGGTAGCCATTGCCTGGTTGATCTCTTTTGGATATTTAGGTGCTTCAATAGAATTGATATAAGCTAGTACATCATTAAAATGCGTATCTACTTCAGCGGCTTCTGCTGTATCCGTTACCGTTAGTAGGTTGCTCGCCATTAAAAATCTTCCAAAATCACCACGCCCAAAACCATTGTAAAACATGCCATGTTTTTTCTTTAGCAGCCACCAGGCAGGCACATCTGTTGGGATCATTTCATCAGGCAGTGGAATAATATTTTTATCGCTCCATTGCAATGTTTGCGGATCTCTGTGCGATACTAACAAATAAGCTAAGCCATCTGCCAAATTTACTCCCTTGGTACTCGTTACAAGATTTGGTGAAATAGCTTTAAGCGCTGTAAGAAAGTTTTTTGCAGCATCATATTTTTTTGCCTGGTCACCTTTTAAGTTTTTTAAGAATGTTTCCGCCACCAATGCAGTACTCTGCCTGTTTACAGAAAAGTCGCTGAAAGAATTGCCAAGACCTACGACCAGTTTCCCATCAAATACCTGTGAATGACATTGCAGGCAATTGGGCGCAACTACGGTTTCTCCATTGGGTGCTTTTACTGCGGTAAAATCATGTGGGATATTTTTATTGATACCTGTACGTTGTAAATAGTTATTACTGTCTTTGGGCAATCCCATGGTGAAAAATGAATAGGGGATGCCGCTTTTTAAATAATCACCCGTTACCAAATATTCATATCCCTTCGCTGCATCACCAGTTCTTTGCTTGCTTACAGGAATGTATTCTGGTCCCTCCTTGCCAGGCGAATCATTCAGCCTTGTAAAAGCAAAAAGCAACATGCATAGAGATATTAGGAGTGTAAGCTTTTTCATATTTATTCAAATTCACTTATGGTTTTATTGTTGAATTGATAAACTGTTGATTAGAATCCAATCGATTAAACGAGTCTGCAAGTAGTTAGCAATTCAACAATGAAAGAATTTAACAATGTAACAATTCAAATTGTCTCCAAAAACCGATTACTGGTTCTTAAAATTTCTTTTAGATCATCCAATGTATTGATCTCATCTGGCTTCTTGTCTTTTCTCCAGCGGCTGATTCTTGGGAAGCGAAGTGCTACGCCACTTTTATGCCGATTGCTTGCAGCGATTCCTTCAAATGCAATTTCAAAAACCAGTTCCGGCTTCACCGTTCTTACCGGTCCAAATTTTTCGATTGAGTTTCTTTTTACAAAAGCATCTACCTGTGCAAATTCTTTATCTGTAAGTCCGCTGTAGGCCTTGGTAAAGCTCACCAATTTATCGCCATCTTTTACTGCGAATGTATAATCGGTGTATAAATTACTTCTGCGGCCATGGCCTTTTTGTGCATAGATCATCACGGCATCAATGGTGAGTGCATCAATCTTCCATTTCCACCAGTCACCCCGTTTGCGGCCCACCTGGTAAACAGAATCTTTTCTCTTTAACATGATGCCTTCGCTGCTGTTTTCTCTTGATTGCTTTCTTGTTTCTGTTAATGCTTCCCAATTATCCATTTCAATTACAGGTGATAGCTTCAATGAAAAATGATTAATATTTTCAACAATTTTTTCAAGCAATGCTCTTCTTGTGATTAGTGTTTCATCTCTTAGATCTTTGCCTTTATATTCCAGTAGGTCATACGCAATAAAAACTACCGGCGCTTCCGTCAACTGTTTTTTGCTGATATTTTTTCTGCCAATTCTTGTTTGTAAAATGGCAAACGGTAAGGGTTTGATAGAGCCAGCTTCATTCGGGGCCATACAAATGATTTCTCCGTCTAAAGCAACACCATCTGGCAGTGCATCTTTAAATGCATGATATTCTGGGAATTTTTCTGTTACCAATTCTTCTCCACGGCTCCACACAAATAATTCATTGTCCCGTTTAATAATTTGCCCACGAATACCATCCCATTTCCATTCGCATTGCCAGTCATTAATATTTCCTAGTTCACTCACATCTCCTTCTAACGCATAAGACAAATAAAAGGGATAAGGTTTTGAAATATCCAGTACAGATTCCTCATTCAATAAATGATTCAACGAAGTTGTGGCAGGATCCCAGTTGCCACTAATGCGGTGTGCAATCACCGATGCAGAAGCATTCACTGATTTTGCGAGGGCATTCACCATCATCTTCTGGCTTACACCAATTCTAAATCCGCCGGTGATCAATTTATTGAAAACAAATTTTTCATTCCTGTTAAACTGTTTCCAACAGTCAAGTATAAACGCTTTTTTT
>CAZDHQ010000043.1:0-995 GCA_964505135.1 uncultured Ferruginibacter sp. | reverse complement strand
CAGACTGATGAATTTTTCCAGGTACCAGTAAAGCGGCTGTTCGTTTCCGTTAGTGTTGCCTTCCTGTTTGTCCGGTAGCAACAATGCAATGGTTTCTCCAAGATCACCTACTGTATGATAACATTCTTCAAACAACCACCCGGGAATATTCACCTGTTCAATACACCATTTCGCCAGCAGGGTACTGTTCACCATCCGCTTCGGCCTTCTGCCGCTGAAGATGGCAATCACCCATACCTTATCCTTATCCGGTGCATGCAGAAAATATTCCTGCAATGCTTCCAGCTTATCATTGGTTTTGGTACTGGTGCCAAGTATGTTTACCAACTTCGCAAAATCCTGCATAGTTAGATTGCTTTATTGTTCAATTGTTGCATTGTCATTTGTTTCACTGCTTTCTGAGGCAGCTATTTCTTTCAACGCATCTTCTTCCTCATCATGTCCATACGCAGTTTTCACTTCATCTGCTGCAATACCGTTCTCATTTAAATACCTGCTAAAGGTTGATTGAAATCCATGTGTTACAAAAACTTTTTCAGCGCCGGTTGCTTTCACTGCACTTAACAAACCTTCCCAATCTGCATGATCACTTAATGCAAAACCTGCATCCACATTTCTTCTCCTGGCATTACCTCTTACCTGCATCCAGCCACTGCAGATGCCCACACTATATGGATAAAACTTTTTCATCCACGGCGTGCCATCTGCACTAGGCGGCGCAATTACTATATTGCCTTTGTAAACAGATGGCGACAATTCTGCATCCACTTTTTGTATTGCCGGCAATTGCCAGCCGCTATTGATCAAAGCTTGGTGTACGTTATAAACAGCGCCATGTGCAAATATGGGTAAGCCTGTTGCTACCAGCGGAGCTAAAATTCTTTGTGCTTTGCCAAGACTGTATGCAATAAGCACACTGGTTTTTTGAGCCGCATTATTCTTCTCCACCCAACTCTTGATATCATCAAAAATTAATTCTTGTTTTTTCCATTGAT
>CAZDHQ010000042.1:0-12928 GCA_964505135.1 uncultured Ferruginibacter sp. | reverse complement strand
TATTTCAAACCCCATTCCAGCTAACGGAAATATTCTATTTTTTCTCTTTTCTATGTAATTGATTTTCAATACCTTTTCTTTTGGCACATTTTCGGTTAACTATAATGTACAAGCGAACGATGCAAAAGAGAAAGAAAAAGAGATCGCTTCACAACAACGATAATAAAAAGCTTATATAGGGTTTTCAGTGTTATAAGTGAAAAGTCATTTATCCTGGCATGGATCTCCAGTTTAAATGGCTTTTTCATTTTAAGTAATCTCATCAATTCGGTATCAGGTTAAAAGGTAGAAATATTTCCCAACGGTTCCTTGCTCCTGGATTTGCCGGATCATTATCCAGCAGCCGGCTATATCTCACACCAACACTAACAGGCAACGCATTCCAAACCCTGGTATCAAAATAAACTTCGGTACCAGTGCTTCTTAATTTGTATTCGTTAAATCTTGAAGTAGCAACTTTATATGACATGCTTCCATAATCATAAAAAAGATT
Source organism: uncultured Ferruginibacter sp. (assembly GCA_964505135.1). Classification (GTDB taxonomy): domain Bacteria; phylum Bacteroidota; class Bacteroidia; order Chitinophagales; family Chitinophagaceae; genus Ferruginibacter. The sequence continues at coordinate 12,435 of CAZDHQ010000042.1, read as the reverse complement.
GGTCCTTATGCGTTGGAAGAAAACAATGTTTCCAAAGCCCCAATCCGGGTAAAATAGAGGAAGGTGATAATTGGCACCCAGCCTGTACATTCGTTTGCCACTTAATCCTTCGTAGCCTCTCGATTGAGAAAATGTTTTACTGAAAAAGTCTGAGAATAGGGTATCCCGTTTTTGCCAGGCAGCATCTATCACTAAACTATGATTGGGAAATAAACCAGGAAAATTGAAAGATGCTCTTGCTACAAGCTTACGACTTGAAATAGCATTCAATGCATCTCTATATGTGAGAACGAAAGATTGAGCCCACCTTGGATTAATGTGCTGAATTGCTTGCCTGCTGGTATTAGTAAAGCTCAAGAAGGAACTAATATAACTTAATGAGCGATTATTGACACTGTACTTTACAGTGTCAACAAAAGGCAATTGTTCAATCACATAATTACTACCAACATTCAAATATTTAAAAGTGCGTCCACCAATAAATCTCAATGGAATTGAAAATCCGCCATAAATTTTTGATGTATTAAAAGTAATAGACCTTGTGGGAGAAAGATCAATGTTACGGTTGAAAGTATATTCATCACCTAGATGTAAATATGGAAACCATCCAGCATAAGAAGCATCATAACCAAAGCTGTGACTTTTTTCCAGCCTGTTGTATGTATAAGTGATACTGTTAGTAAATGAACTCAGGATATTATCACCATAAAAAGTATAACCATATTCAGGGTCATTAGTGAATGGCCTTGCACTGTGAAAATTAAATAACTGGAAGCTCTTTCTATATTTTTTTGATAGAAGTTTGCCAGAAGAAATAGTATCTAAAAATGAATTGATTGGTTTTTCAAATGCAGCTGCGGCAGGCATTTTAACCTTGTCATTTTGTTGCAGCTGTTCTAGTTCAATCCTTTTATCACTTGCTGATTGTGTTAGTCTTAGTCCATCCGCTGTAAAGGCACTGGCTACCAGCTCTCCCTTGGAATTAACTGCAGGAGCATAAATGCCATTAACGTTATGGGTTACACGAAACAATTTTTTATTCTTTAATGAAACAAAAAAAATACGGTCGGTGGCTACCAAACTCCCACTGTATGTATCGGACATAGTAAAATATACTTTATCATCTTTTACAAATGGATAGCCAAGTACATTGTAAGTAAAGTCAGTTAAATTTTCTGTCTCACCAGTGTTTAAGTCAACCTTGATTAATGCCATCTCACCTTTCGGGTTTCTTACAGCAGCCACTGTAGTAGAAGCATCGATGTATTTTGTTTGGGTAAAGAAATAATTATGCGGATTAGGAACTTCTTTTATTAACTCACCCGTAGTTGCATTTAAGCGATGCAAGAAATTACTACCATCAGTGTTTACTGAAACGGCTAATACTTCGTTGCCTGCTTCATTAATATCAGGAGAAAAATATTTTGATTTGGCTGTTAGTTGCACCTGCTGATTTGTATAAATATCCAGTAATTGAATTACACTGTAATCCCTGTTGCTCCACCGGGGATCTGAGGCATAAGCTGCGTAAACTACTTTTCCATTCCGATAAGAGAAATAATCATCAATTACATAATCCTTTATTCTTAGTTTTCTTTCTTCTCCATTTGCAATCAAATAAAAAGAATTCAATTCTTTGTAAGAACGCTTTGTAACAATCAATGTATCATCACCTACAAACTGTGGATATAAATAGTCAACCACATTGTTTTTTGAAACCGGCGTTATATAGTTTGCATTTCCCTTGACGACAGAAGATGTCGTTACAGACTTAAAATAATTCATCGCATCCTGCCTAAATTGCGGATAGGTAGTTCCACTATGCCTTTCAATAGCTTTATTAAAAGAATAAAACAATCCTTTAAAATTGGTTGCATCTGTAGTCACTTTCTTCCAAAAATCAGCTCCATACTTTTGGTATCCATATGCTACTAGTTGATAGCCCAATTCATAATGATCAGGTGTATAGTCTTTCAATGATCCACTCCTCAATTTCATCCATGAATAATTTTTATTGCCTAGCCACAATGATTTCATTCCATTGAAGAATGACGGCATTCTACCTCTCCCCTGTTTGCTCACCAGCGTTTCCTGCCATACTGCATCGCCTTCAAAAAAATAATCCGGCGTACTAATTCCATTTGCCAGCAACTGTCCTTCCTGCCCAAGGAAAAAAGAAAAGACTTTAGTAAGACCATGATTAAAATTGGAAAACTGCTGAATATGCCTTTGCTCATGAATGATCAAATTATCGTCCCATCTTAAACTACCTGTTGAAAAACTATTCTGCTCCGGCGTCATGTTTAATTCGCTGATTACCGGTGCCAGCCTTACATAAGCATTGGAGTAAGTGGTTTGATTCAGCAGCACTACATTCCACTTACGGTGTTTTTGGCCAATCGTTTGTAAAGTAGCAGTATCCAGTATGCTGATCACTTTGCTGATCCTGCTTGCCTGGCTATCTAAACCAGTAGGAAAAATTACTCTTGCCTGAGATGAATTAATCTGCCGCCATTTAAGAGACGCAGGATTACCACCAAAATTTTGAGAGAAGCAAATAACAGGGAGAAAAATGAATAGAAATAAAATCTTGTAGTTGCTACGCATACAGCGTTCGGTTTTAATGGCTGCTATAAAGCAGCTACCTAAATTACAGGAATCACTGTAAATCATCAAAACCTATAATAGCATTAACTATTTATTGAGGAGATAATCAACAGCAAGCGCATAACCATACAACCCCAGGCCACTTATTACACCAACACTTTTGCCTGATACATGAGAGAGCTTTCTAAAATCTTCACGGCCAAAAATATTGGATATATGTACTTCCACCACTGGACTAGTGATTGCTGCAATAGCATCGCCTAATGCTACAGATGTATGTGTATATCCACCGGGATTAATTACAATGCCATCAAATGAAAAACCTACCCTTTGAATTTCATTAATGAGTTCACCTTCCACATTACTTTGAAAATAATGAAAACTAACGGAGGGAAATTTTTTAGTGAGTACCGACAGGTAATCTTCAAAAGACTGATTACCATAAATGGTGGGCTCCCGCTTTCCCAGCAGGTTCAAATTTGGTCCGTTAATGATGGCGATCTGCATAAAAGATTATTGGATAAAAGTACAAACAACTTTGTAGCCAAGCGACTTTATATTAATTTAAATGCTGCTTTGCGTTTTAGGCAAAACAGCATTTGTGTCTTACTCTTAGTATTCAATTTTTTATTTCTTCATCAATGCCATAAAATCATCAAACAGGTAACGGCTGTCATGCGGACCAGGTGTAGCTTCAGGATGATACTGAACCGAGAACGCAGGTTTATTTTTTACCCTGATGCCTTCGATTGAGTTATCATTCAAATTCACGTGGGTGATTTCAATATTCGCTGAAGCCTTTACGGCATCCGGGTTTACACCAAAGCCGTGATTCTGTGTAGTGATTTCACTTCTGCCAGTAATGATATTTTTCACAGGATGATTCAATCCTCTGTGTCCATGATGCATTTTAAATGTAGGGATATCATTTGCCAAAGCCAGCAACTGGTGGCCAAGACAAATTCCAAACAACGGCTTTTCTTCAGCCAGAATTTTCTTTACCGTATTTACTGCATAATCCATTGGCTCCGGATCACCGGGACCATTACTGATAAAATAACCATTTGGATTAAATGCCTGCATCTCTTCATAACTGGTTTTAGCATTGTGCACTTTTACATAAGCACCTCTTTCCACCAGGCAGTTTAAGATATTTTTCTTTACCCCACAGTCAAGCACAGCCACTCTTATTTCACTTTCAGGATTGCCCAGAAAATAAGGTTCATTAGTTGAAACCGTTGATGCCAACTCCAAACCAGCCATTGAAGGCACTTCGTTTAACTGCTTTTTTAATTCCTCTATATTTAAGTTGTCTGATGATATGATGCAGTTCATTGCGCCCTGCGTACGTACATGTGCAACCAATGCACGAGTATCTACACCATCAATTGCAATCACGTGCTGGTCTTCAAAATACTGTTGCAAAGAGCCTTCTGCCTGCATACGGCTGAATTGCTGCTCCAGGTTTCTACCAATTACACCTCTTACTTTTACGCCATCACTTTCCACATCCTGCGCTTTTACACCATAGTTACCAATATGAACACTGTTCATGATAAGCACCTGGCCATAATAGCTGGGGTCTGTAAATACTTCCTGGTATCCCGTCATACCCGTATTAAAACAAAGTTCGCCGGTAGTAGTACCGATCTTTCCAAAAGCATGGCCGTGTATTACCGTGCCATCCTGCAACACTAAAACGGCAGGCTTTTTTTCTATTTTATCTGGCATTGTTTTGAAATATTTTGCAAATAAAAGAATTGATGTTTGTTTAGTTGTAATATTTTTTTCACACTACACATTAGCTACAGAAATTGCCGGCCACAGCGCAAAAAAAACTCCGATAATTACTACCGGAGTTTTTAATATTGAAAGTTTTTTCATTCCTGATTTATGCCTCAGTTTTTTCTTCAGAATCAGTTGAAGTTTCAGTTGCTTCTGTAGCCGGAGCGTCAGTAGCTTCTGCAGGAGCGGCTTTCTTTCTACCACCACCACTTCTTCTTGTTTTCTTAGCAGGCTCAGCAGCTTTTGCAACACCTTTACCGTAAATCTCGTTGAAGTCAACCAGTTCAATCATAGCTATTTCAGCAGCATCACCTAGCCTTGTTCCTAATTTGATAATACGTGTGTAACCACCCGGGCGGCTTGCTACTTTTGGACCAACTACTGTGAATAACTCTTTAACAGCAGCCTTGTCATTCAGGTAAGCAAACACAATACGGTGATTGTGCATAATTGCTTCTTTGCTGGCTGTGTTTTTAGTTTTAGTGATTAGTGGCTCGATGTAAGTACGTAAAGCTTTTGCTTTAGCCAAAGTAGTAGTGATCCTTTTGTGAGTGATCAACTGGCTGCCCAAGTTAGCAAGTAACGCTTTCCTATGAGAAGCTGTTCTGCTAAGTGCATTGTTTTTGTTTCCGTGACGCATGACTTTGTTGTTTTTAAATTCAGTTATACCGTGTCAGGAATTATAACCTACTTATTTATGAATGTGCACATTAGCTGATGTGCTAATGTGCTATTTATTTAAATCGATTAGAGACTTCAAAAATTGATGCTCTCATCAGCACATTATCAAATTAGCTAATTAGCTAATTGTTTACTCATCATCCAATTTCAACTTGCTCAAATCCATTCCAAAGCTTAAACCTCTTTCATTCAATACCTGCTCAATTTCACTCAGAGATTTTTGACCGAAGTTTCTAAACTTCATCAAATCTTCCTGCTCGTACTGAACCAGTTCACTCAAAGAGTTGATTTTAGCAGCTTTCAAACAGTTGAAGGCACGTACGGAAAGATCCAAATCTTCTAACGGCGTCTTCAATACTTTGCGTAATTGCAGTGTTTGTTCGTCTACTAAATCTTCTTTCTTATCTTCTTTTGTATCGAACGTGATGTTTTCATCAGTAATGATCATCAGGTGCTGAATCAAAATACGGCTGGCTTGTTTTACTGCTTCTTCAGGGTGAATGGTTCCATCAGTAACTACTTCCATGATCAGCTTTTCGTAGTCTGTACGCTGCTCCACACGGGTGTTTTCGATAGAATATTTTACATTCTTAATGGGAGTAAAAATAGCATCCGTAGCGATAAAGCCAAAGTGAGCATTTTTCTCTTTATTCTCTTCCGCAGGTACATAACCACGACCCTTTGCAATGGTAATTTCAATATCAAGCTTTGCGCTTTGATCCATTACACAAATTACCAGTTCAGGATTCATTACTTCAAAAGCTGGTGAAGCTTCACCAATCATTCCTGCAGTGAATTCAGTTTTATTTTTTATTGAAAGTGTAACTTTTTCAGTTGAAATTTCATGATCAACTTTTTTCTTGAAACGAACCTGCTTTAAATTCAGGATCATTTCAGTTACGTCTTCTGTAATGCCTTTGATAGTTGCAAACTCATGATCTGCACCTACGATGTTAATACCAGTAATTGCATACCCTTCTAAAGAGTTCAGCAATACCCTGCGTAAAGAGTTACCAATGGTTACACCGTAACCTGGCTCCAGCGGGCGGAATTCAAATTGAGCTTCAAAGTCATTTGCTTTTTGAAGAACGATTTTGTCTGGTTTAACAAAATTGAGTATGGCCATATTAATTGCTATTTTTTAGTTTGAAAAGTCAAAAATCAAAAGTAAAGTTGGAAACACCGATGTGTATTCCTGGCTCTCTACTTCTTATTTAGAATACAATTCCACTATCAGCTGCTCCTTAATGTTTTCAGGAACGCTTTCTCTTTCTGGGTAAGCTATGAAAGTACCTTTCTGTTCAGTTTCGTTATAATCTAACCAATTGAACTTTGCATTTTTACCACGGATAGCGCTGGTAATAGAAGTGTTTGCAGCACTCTTATTTTTAAGGCCAACGGTATCACCTGGTTTCAATGAAAAAGAAGGAACGTTTACTACTTCGCCATTTACAGTAACGTGCTTGTGACTTACTAACTGGCGTGCAGCCTGGCGGCTTGGAGCAATACCCATGCGGAAAACAGTGTTATCCAAACGGGCTTCCAACAATTTGATCAGGTTTTCACCTGTTACACCCTTGCGCCTGGAAGCTTCTTCGAAAGTTTTGCGGAATTGTTTTTCTAATACACCGTAAGTGTATTTTGCTTTTTGCTTTTCACGTAACTGTAAAGCGTATTCGCCTAAAGTTTTACGTTTACGGTTTGCACCGTGCATTCCCGGAGGGTTACTGTTTTTAGTTAACCACTTACCGTTGCCTGTGATAGGCTCACCAAAAATCCTGGAGATTTTGGTCTTTGGACCTGTGTACCTTGCCATAGTTTTTTTTCATTTCGATTTTTTTTGAAACGGTGAACAGATCGGTAAAAAATCGTAAAAAATTAATCAGTCACCCTTTGATAAAATGAACCGTATGGCGATTCAATATTGTATTTATGTCTGATTTCTGATTTGTCGATGTCTGATTTGTTTAAATCAGCCATCCTACATCATTCCATCAGACATTGTATTATACTCTTCTCTTTTTAGGAGGACGACAACCGTTGTGTGGTAATGGCGTTACATCCTTAATCATGTTTACTTCAATACCAGATTGAGATAAAGACCTGATAGCACCTTCACGGCCAGAACCAGGACCTTTTACAAAAACATCCACTCTTTTTAAACCAGCATCCAATGCAGCTTTTGCAGCATCAGCAGCGGCCATCTGGGCAGCATAAGGCGTATTTTTCTTACTTCCTTTAAAGCCCATTTTACCAGCACTGGACCATGAAATTACCTGGCCACTTTTGTTTGTTAAACTGATAATGATGTTGTTGAAACTTGCAACGATGTGAGCGTCTCCGTAAGCATCTACTTTAACGATCCTCTTTTTTGCTGCGGCTTTAGCGCTTTGCGCTTTACCACCCTGTGCTTTTGCCATAATTAATTTGTATAGGTAATCTTTAAAAAAAATTCCCCGATGGTATCGGAGCCAGTTCAACCCTCCTGTCGGCTTAAGACTATCCGGCGTTGATCTGGTTGTTTGTTAAGCCTTATATAATAAATAAGGAATGGAAGAATTCAACTTCCATTCCCTCAATAATTATCAATTATTTCTTAGCAACTTTCTTTTTACCAGCCACCGTTTTACGCTTACCCTTACGAGTACGGCTGTTAGTACGTGTACGCTGACCACGGAGCGGCAATCCTTTACGGTGACGAAGACCACGGTAGCAAGCGATATCAAGCAAACGCTTAATATTCATTTGTACTTCACTACGCAAAGCACCTTCAGTCTTGAACTCGTTGTTAATGATGTTACGAATAGCAGTTTGCTCTTCATCATTCCACTCATTCACTTTTTTGTCCCAGCTAATACCTGCTTTATCCAGGATATATTGAGCAGTAGACCTGCCTATACCAAATATATAGGTAAGACCAATTTCGCCTCTTTTTTGTTTTGGTAGATCAATACCGGCAATACGAGCCATATTCTTTATTTATGATTTCTGATTTAATAATGTCTGATTTATGGGATGTTTTTGACTTCAGATCCTAAATCCTTCATCATACATCCTACATCGCTTATCCCTGGCGCTGCTTAAAGCGTGGATTTTTTTTGTTGATTACATACAACACACCCTTGCGCCTTACGATTTTGCACTCAGCACTTCTTTTCTTGATGGAAGCTCTAACCTTCATTGTTATAAATATTTAATAAGTTAAGCGCCTTTCGGCTATTATTTATACCTAAATATGATGCGGCCCCTTGTTAAATCGTAAGGGCTCATTTCAACACCCACTTTATCGCCAGGCAAAATTCTGATGTAGTGCATCCGCATTTTACCTGAAATAGTAGCCAAAATTTCGTGGCCATTTTCAAGCTTAACCTTGAACATAGCATTGCTCAGCGCCTCTATAATTGTTCCGTCTTGTTTAATAAGTGCCTGCTTAGCCATAATTTTGGGTCGCAAAGATAAGAGGATAAATTTAATTTTCTGGAAAAAAATTGGTTATTTAAGGGCAATTATTCGCAATTCCCAATAAATTGGGGTGAATTTCCGTTTTCAGGGTCAAATATACAGACCTGGCCGGTTTATTTCAGACAAAGTTTTCAAATTGGCCTAATTTTTATCCGCTTTTATAAACCCCCGTTAGTATGAAAAAAGTTACGCTTTTATTATTGGTACTTGTAGCCATTTCTAGTTCCTGTAAAAAGGACGGTTCTAACCCGGCCCCCACCACTACAGAAAAATACATGAACTATGCAGCCGGCAGCGAATGGAATATAGAAACAGTAAATGATGCCTCCACCTCCCCTGTTACCGTTAATTATAAGCTAACGGCTACTGACCGGGACAGCAGCATCAATTCAAAGGCTTATCATGTTTACACCAACAGCATTGGCGCAAATGAATATTATTACAATACCGGCAATGACTATTATAATTATAGGGTACTATCGCCAGGTCTTGGAGGCGGCTCTGCAGAAATTCTTTATTTGAAGGACAATGCAGCCGTAGGTACAGAATGGTCACAAACATTTCCGGTTACCATTTCCGGCGTGCCTATTTCAGCCACTTTTACCAACAGGATAGAAGAAAAGGGGTCAACAAAAACAGTGAATGGGGTAGAGTACAAAGATGTCATTAAAGTGAAGACGACTTTACAAATAACGGGAATTCCGTTTGCAACTACTATCAACCAGGACATCTATAAATATTATGCTCCCAATGTGGGACCTATTACAGAAAGAACCAGCATTGATATCAGCTCATTCGGAACTCCCCTTTATAGTTTTGAAGAAGACAAAAGACTCATGTCTTCAATGATGAAATAGTTTAAAAAGCTTCGTCATTCAGGTGCACCTTGGTCATTTCGTAGAAATGATTTTGCAGTTCGTGCACATTAATGGGATGCATCACATGGCGGTGCTCATCCCGGTACCAAAGTTCCATTCTGGAAAAATCACCAGCAGCAGGTATCAGCATCCTAAATGCACCTTTCATGTACTTAACGGAACCATTGTCATTCACCTGCTTTGAGAATTTCAGTTTTGTAAGTTCATCTTCGTTGAGAGGAATGGGTGAAAGTTGTTCCATTTCGTACCAGAACTCCTGGACACCTATATTCAGGCATACCTGGTGTTCTCCGTGTTTTAGGTTGGTTACTTCTCCTTTTAATACGTCTCCGTCATTGTCGGCCATCAGGTAGTCGCCGACTTTAATGTTTTGAAATTTGAGCATGGCAAGAAATTTTTATTTCTACCAATTTACCATTTTTTTGTAAAAACAATAGCGATTACAATAATATATTACGAAGCTCAACAGGGTCCCAACCTTTGAAAGATCTCTTTTAGCCGGTAAGACCCGGATAAAGGTTGTCAACCCTTCAGTACACCCTGAGCCTTCAATGATTTATGAACGCTTACGGTAACTTAATACAGCCCAGCCATTAAAGAATACAGCAAAGCCAAACATGACAATCAAATGATTTTTTATATCTGCCAAAGAGCTGCCTTTTAAAACCACCATCCTCATCACTTCAATAAAGTAAGAAACAGGATTAAACTTTGTAATCGCCTTAGCCCAACCCGGCATACTATCAATAGAAGTATACAGCCCACCCAACAAAATGAAAATCATCATTAAGAAAAACGAGATTAACATAGCTTGCTGCTGGTTGGTGGAATAAGTGGACAGCAATAAGCCAAGCCCAAGAACTGCCAACAGATAAACTGCAGCAAACACATAAATGGTTACAAAACTACCGGCAGGAAGAATACCGTAAAAAAACCTGGCAATGGTTAAGCCGATTGTCAATACTAATAAACCCAATAACCAAAACGGAATAAGCTTACCTAAAATAAAATGATATTTTTTTATTGGCGTTACATTGATCTGTTCAATGGTGCCGATCTCTTTTTCTTTTACAATATTCATGGCGGCGAGGTTAGAGCCTACCATGGTTAATAAAATCACGAGTATGCCTGGCACCATGAAGTATTTATAATTCATCAATGGATTGTACCAATTGGAAGAGGTGATCTCTATTTGTTTTTCAGGATTGAATCTTGGGAATTGTATCCACTCTGTTCTTACCTGCCTGTTATAATCCTGTATAATGGTGTTTAGATAAGCTGCACCTAAATTTGCTTTAACACCATTGATGGCATTTACTGCCATTGCAAGCTTGGCTTCGTTTTCTTTCACTAAATCTTTTTCAAAATTGGCGGGCACCTCCAATATTAAATCTGCCTTGTCTTTTTCAACTGCATACAATGAGTTGTTGTAAGAAGATGAATAATCAGTAAGGATAAAATACCCGGATGAAGTGATTTTATTTATTAACTGCCTTGAGTATTCAGAACGATCATTATCAACAACAGCCAGCTTGATATTTTTTACTTCGTAGTCTGCAGCCCATGGCAAAACCATTAGTTGAATTACCGGCATTATCAATATGACCCTCAGTATAGAAGGGTCACGGAAGATTTGCCGGAACTCTTTTTGCAATAAAAATTTAATGGTTCTCATTTTCCGAATAATGATTTATTTGTATAAGAGTCCCGATGATAAATATCGGGATGCTGACCAAAGCGTCAGCATGCGACGCAACGATGTTCCATAGAAGCACCACAGCCGGGAACAAAAAAATTACGCCAGTCTTATTTTGAATTTTTTAATTGCCATTGTTAAAAAAAAGATCATCATTCCCGTTAGTATCAATGTTTCTTTCCACACATCTTTAAACCCAAGACCTTTTATCATCACAGATTTCACGATGATGTAAAACCATTTGGCCGGAACAATATTGGAAATGGTTCGTAAAGGCAGGGGCATGTTTTCAATGGGAAACATAAAACCACTGAGCATTACTGTTGGTAAAAACAATGCGACCAATGCAATGAACATGGCTACTTGTTGTGATGCTGCACCTGCTGAAATTAACAAGCCCAATGATAATGATACGATGGTGAATAAAATACTTTCTGCTACCAGCAAAGGAATGCTGCCATTAATAGGCATTTCCAACACAAATACACTCAGTAATAAAATGGTGGTGATGTTTACCAGTGACAATAATAAATAAGGAACTGCTTTTGCAATTACTACCAACTGCGGCCGCATAGGCGATACCAGCATTATTTCCATGGTGCCCATTTCTTTTTCTTTTACAATGGTGATCGCTGTCATTAAAGTACAAACCAATAGCAGCACCATTGCCATTACACCCGGTACAAAATTGTAAGCACCTTTTAATTGTGGATTATACAGCATCCGCATTTCGGTGCTGATGGAATAAGGCAATTTTCGATTATTAGTAATTCGATTTTGATAATCCATGATAATGGCCGACGCATAATTGGTTAATGTATTAGCCACATTAGGATCTGATGCATCAGCAATTAACTGTACCTGGGTTTTATTAAAATGATCAAGATCTGATGAAAAATTTTGTGGTAGGACAACCGCTAGTTTGATGTTGCCTTTTCTAAATTCTTCTTCCACCTGTTTGTAATCAGTGAGATTTTTTTCGAGTTCGAAATAGCGGCTTGCATCCAATTGAGCAATTAAAGATTGTGATGCAATATCTTTTGCATTATCCAATACAGCAATTTTTGCGTTCTTTACTTCATTGGTTAAAGCAAAACCAAAAATGATGATTTGTATAATGGGCATACCAAGCAGGATAAGCAGTGTACTCTTATCACGCCAGATGTGAAAGAATTCTTTTTTTACAAAACTTACAAATTGTTTCATGCTTTAGTTTTAATCTGCAGCTCTTGTTGCTTTTCTTGCCAGTTTTAAAAACACATCATCCATTGAAGCAGCGTCATATGTATTCTTTAAGCCTGTGGGAGTATCCAGCGCTTCAATTTT
>CAZDHQ010000041.1:0-12962 GCA_964505135.1 uncultured Ferruginibacter sp. | reverse complement strand
CCAGGGATAAATTACTCATCCGCAATTTTACCGGCACTCCAGAAAAACCAATTGTTTTTATTAACAAGGATGGGGTAACAAATTTTAATACTAACAGTTACTATGGTGTTTCCATACTTAACTGCCGCTATTTTAAATTCACCGGTACGGGTGATAAAAACAATCAATATGGCATTCGCATTGAAAAAGTGGCCAATGGGGCTGGCATCGGCATTGGTGGCATGAGTTCTGATTTCGAAATTGATCATATTTCTATTACGAATTGCGCTACTGAAGGCATCATTGCCAAAACAGACCCCGACTGTTCGTATATAGCTACCCGTGAGCGTTTCACCCAATTCAATACCAGCATTCATGATAATTATATTGCTGATGTAAAAGATGAAGGCATGTATATCGGCAGTTCGTTCTATTCAGGCGTTAAATTAAACTGCAATGGAAAAGATACGGTGGTAATGCCGGCTCTATTAGATCATGTATCCGTGTATAATAATCTTGTAAACAATACCGGCTGGGATGGCATACAGGTAAGCTCTGCTCCACTGCATTGCCAGGTACATCATAATATCATTACACACGACAGCCAGAGCGAAACAAAAAACCAAATGTCAGGCATATTGCTTGGCGGCGGATCTAAATGTGATTGCTACAATAATAAAATTACAGATGGCAAGGGTGATGGAATAGAAGATCACGGACTGGGTGGCAATAAAATTTACAATAACATCATCGTAAATGCAGGCAGGAGTTTTCAGCCGAATGACGCCACGCAAGCTAAGCATGGTATCTTTATTTCTGATGTATCTGTCCTACAAGACTCATCATTCAATATTCTTTTTAACGACATCATCAATCCAAAATCAGATGGCATCCGTTTTCAAAGCATAAAAAGTAAGAACAGTTTGATTGCATCCAATTTGATTATTAATCCAGGAAGCTATGACGTGTATCAATATGGCAACACTTCTTTCAAGGGCAATGATGCCTATGTAATGATACCCAATCAAAGCTCATCAGCGCAATTAAAAAATAATTTTTTTACCAGGAATATAAATGAGGCCGGTATATCATTAAACGACTATGTTCCATTGCCTGGCTCTCCACTAATCAATCAAGCATACCAGCAAGCTTTCTTTATCAATTTTGATTTTAAAAATGATAAGCGCCCTATTGGCGGATACAGCGATATAGGAGCGATGGAATACAACTCAGGTAATGATCGGCTAACCGATACCGTTAGTAACGCTGTGTTACTGTTTCCTAACCCGGCACAATCAAAACTAAATTTTCGCTATGAAGCCGATGGAACTGCAGCTAATGCGCTCTTGCGAATTTATACATACACAGGCCGCCTGGTTTTACAGCAAAATGTTCCGGTATTATTTGCAGGCACACAGCAGGTAGCAGTCAATACTGATACATTGCAGACTGGTGCATACATCTACAGCCTGCACCAGGGAGATGCTGTAAGTTATGGCAGGTTTGTAAAATTGTAAGTGATAAAGAGCTTAAGCTGCTCTCTTTGCTCTTTCCCAGTTAACCGACTGTGTTCTTTTGATGTAACGGAAGAAACCGAGAAACACAGATAAATTCATGATGAAAAAATAATAGGGAACAAACAGTACTTTGATGCTGGTGGAACGGTTTTCCAAAAACCAGCCAGTAAGCGCTGCAATATAGAAGAGACATTGCAACCAAAAGATGCTGCTGTATAATCCAAGGCCAAACAACCCTTCATGGTATGCCAACGCATAACTAACAGGAATCAATACCAGTAAACATAGTGGAGTAATGGTCCAGCGTAATACACGATGAGAAATATATTGAAATGATAAAGTGCCATACTTGAAAATGTTCAGCAATGAACGCAGCCTTACAACAGATTGAATACCTCCGGCAGAAATCCTGATCTTTCTTTTCAATTCCTCCTTTACATCGGCAGATGCTGTTTCAATGGCATAGGCATCCGGATCATATTGAATGGTGTAGCCTTCCTGCGCCACACGTAAAGAGATAATAAAGTCATCCAGCAAGGTATCTTTTTCTACTTCCCGATAGAGTTCTGTTCTGATAGCAAATAATTCACCTGCAGCGCCAACCACGGAATACAATTCTGCATCCCATTTTTTTAAGGCTGATTCATATTTCCAGTACAATCCTTCACCAGCGCCAGATGCAGCGTCCTTGTCTTTATCCACAATTCTTTTTTCACCAGATACACATCCCACTGTAGGATTTGCAAAAAGATTTACAATCCTTCTGATGGATTCCCTGCCCAGCATGGTATTGGCATCACTGAAAATTACAATCGGTGTTTTCACAAACTGCATTCCCCGGTTCATCGCACTGATTTTTCCATTGCGTTCTGGTAAATGATGTACCGTTACATTCTTATATTGTTGTAATAAATCCGGTGTTCCATCATCTGAGCCGTCTGTTACCCAAACAATATGAAGTTTATCTTTTGGATATTCCAGTGCCAAAGAATTACTCATTTTATTTTGCACATAATCTTTCTCATTGTAAGCTGCAATAAACAGCGTAACATCCGGCTCGTAACTTTCATCAGATTCAATTAAACGGCCTTTAAAAAAACGCTTGATTGTAACCATTGCATATAATACGATGCCGTAGCCCACATAGGTATACACAACAATAAAAATGAGCAACCAAAAAAGTATTTGTAAGGATAGCATGGATTTAAATTTTAAGCAGGTAAATATTTAATGGATGAATTGTGTTTTATTTCAGCATAGAGTTCGTTATAAATATGCAGCACATCTCTTGCCATTGCATTCCAGGAAAATTTGGCTGCCTGTTGTAAACCTGCTTCCACCAATTGCTGGCGAAGATTTTCTTTGTGATACAAACTGATCATAGCGCCGGTAATTTCTTCGGGCTTAAATGGATCAACAATAAAAGCTGCGTTACCGGCTACCTCAGGCATGGAAGAAGTATTGGAAGTGATCACAGGTGTCCCGCATGCCATCGCTTCCAACATGGGTATACCAAAACTTTCTCTTAAGGATGGATACAAAAATGTACGGCACTGCCTGTAGATGGCAGGCAGATCAGTATTCACCACATAGCCGGTAAGCACAATATGATTGACCAAAGAAGGATCGCCAATTTCATTTAATAGCTTTTGTAACTCATGCTTGTCATAGTCCAGCATCACCAGTTTATAATCTGTATCAATGTGCTTTCTAAAATCTGAAAATGCTTTCAGCACACCTCTTGTATTTTTCTTTGGATCAGTATTACCTAAAAAGAAAAAATAATTATCTGGTAAGTAATATTTTTCTTTTACCCTTGTAAGTTCCACCTGATCGGTCACCGCTTTAAAATAACTGCTCACGCCATTGTATACTGCTTTCAGTTTATTGCTATCATGTATGGCAAAAAAATGCGCAATCCTATTTTTTTCAAAGTGAGATACCGTGATTATCTTCCTGCTCTTTCTTACTACACGAGGCACCACCAGTCTCCGATAGATATTACCAAAGCGCTGGTAAGCATTGCCACCCCCAGTTAAAATTTTCCAGTAACTGCTTTCCATGTAAATGATGTCGTGTAATGTTGTAACAAGTGGAATACTGCAGTTAACAGGTGCCGTATTGCTGGTGCAATGCAGTATATCGCAGCCTGCATTTTTTGCAGCAGCAGGCAATGCAAACTGTTCCCATAGCGGGTATGCGCCACCTTCTACGGGCACTATTCTAAAATTATGAGTACTTCTCAATACACCCATGTCCTCATCCGGCTTTACAAAAATGAAGTATTCATTTTCGTGATCAATCTTTTGAAGACTACGTATCAGTTCCAGTGCCACCATGTCCATGCCGTGTTTCTTCTTTCTAAAAATCCGCTGGGCTTCAATTCCAATTTTCATAATGCGTTTGTTTATTACTGTTAGCCAATCAACACTTTCCTGATCCTGTTATACACTACCACTTCAAGCAAATAAGAAAATGCAATCATGATGATGATGTAGAGACCGTACTCAATTACTTTATTATTGATAAACTGTAAGTAGGTGGCATCCACCACCAAATGATGATGCGATATATAAATAACATAAGAACAGGGAGCCAGGTATTTGAATACGCCAAAAACAGCATTGAAACCAATCCACTTGAATTGATACCATATTACTGCACCAAACATCACCATCACGGCAAAAACAAAATGCCTCAGTTCTATAAATGGATAAGCCACTAACGGGTAGCTGTATATTTTTGTATAGTTGAAATGTAAATACAGGTTGAACGAAAGCAATGCAATGATTGCAAACAACACATAGGCATAGGGCAGCATGCACTTAATGCTGTACTGTTCTTTTTTAAGATAGATATCCGCAAAGCGAACGCCAATCCACCAAATGGCAAAATACATAGCCAGCCTATTTACAATGAAGGGATAAATAAGATAAGATGCCGCAGCTACCAAAACAATAATGTTAACCGTTTTATTAAGCTTATCGGATTTAACTTTTGATACCAGTAAAAAGAATAGCATATAAAACCACCACTCATAAGAAAGTGACCACAGCACTCCATTGCCCATATAAGCAGGTGAGATCACGTTTGGTTTTTGAGAAATCACATCCTGCAACATAAAAATATTGCCCAGTAATACTTTCCATTCAGGATCAGCAATGCTTTTTTCACTATAACATTTAATGAGATAACTCATCAGGAAAATAAAAAACAGTGGAATGTATAAACGGATGAACCGCCTGGTAAAGTAAAATTTGAAAGATTTATCAGCCGACCTCTCATAAGTATATTTAATCACAAAACCTGATAATGCAAAGAACACAATGACTGCCTCTGGGCCAAAGCGAAAAAGAAAGCCGAGATTGATACCGCCGAAATAAAACTTTTGCGGCAGCGTATGGAACAGCACCACATACAGGGCGGCAAATCCCCGTACGGCTTCCAGTTTTTCCAGTCTGTTCTTTTTCATTTGGTTTAACAGGGTTCTGTATTATTAATTCACTTTACTTACTGTGGCTGTATGTTTGGTATGAATGAATTTTTGATTGGCACCTTTAATTCTTAGCAATGATAATAGCATCATCAACATTCCCTTTGGCAAACTCACCAGTGCCTTTAATGTACTACTGTTATAAAAACTACGTGGCACTGAAAATAAAAATGAAAGGAAGCAGGCTATAGCAAGCGTGGTCCATCCTTTAATAAAATGAGGATAACTAAGAAAATAATTGATACTAAGAAATAAAGCAGCAGACAGCATCACAGCACCCAACAATAATACCCTGGGCGGCTGTATAAACTGGATGGCTTTATCAAAATAATCTACATTACCTTTTGTAAACAGGTGTCCTAATGCAGTTAAAAAATCCTTTCTAAAATAATGCAACTGTGCTGAAAGCCAGCGGCGACGCTGGTTACCGAAAACATCTGCTTTCTGAACTTTTTCATCATACACCGCTGCATCTTCTAAATAAGCGATCTTATAACCAGCCTTCAGCATCTTTAACTCAATCTCTTTATCAAAACCACCCACGGCAGTTACGGTAGACATCAATGATTTGAAATAATCGTATTTGAAAGCCATGCCTGAACCAATAATCGCTGATGAAAGACCAAGTACTCTATGACCCTTTCTAAAAATATTATTATTGATCTCTTCACTGATAGCATCCAGTATAGCCCAGGAGTTGTTTATATTTTTTGCGGTGCGATGTCCCTGTACCGCCATATAATTTTCATCAAAAGCTGTATTGATTTTTTGGAGGAAGTCTGTGGCCATAATATTATCTGCATCCAGCACCACTGCTATATCATACAGATCCGGCAATTGTGTCATTGCTTTATTCAGCGCTTTTGACTTGGTGCTCTTATCAAAACTTACTTCAATTAGTTTGATCGGCATATTGCCAAGCTTGGCCAATGTTTCTTTTTCAAAAGAATCTGCAATGATCACGACATCATACCTTTCTGAAGGGTAATCCTGCTTCAATGCTTCTGCAGCAACCTCGATGATCACTTCATCTTCTTTATAGCCGGGGATCAGCACTGCGATTTTTCTCAGCGTATTTGATGGCTTATATTTTTTCTGCCTGTAAAACAACCCGGCAAACGAAAACACCAAAATATACAGCGTTGCCAAACCAAGCAGCACCAGTACTGTCATCTGCAAAATGTAATAGAAAAGCATAGGATATTAGTTGATGTGTTAAAGAAATAATGCCGCCTTTTGTTTCCTGATTTTATCTCTCACTTTTAATGCATACTTACGCAGGAACGGCATGTACTTTCCACTTTTTAAATTGTACAGGATAGACTCTTCATCAAAAATCATTTCAAAATTTGCCGTACATAATACCGGTTTTTTAGCAATACGGTTGATTGCGATGGCCTGGTTCAACTCACTCTCCACAAACAATACATAAGGCTTGCTCATGTATGCTTTGGCCTTGTGTTCACCATGATTGTTGGCTTTTTGTCTTGCCGCCATATCCGGCAGATCAAGCATAACGAGGTCATTGTATTTCACATTGTTTGCCTTGAGCCATTGCTCTGTTTGCGGACGGTATTTTTCTAACCTGGAAGTAACAATGGTTCCAATCTTTGCACCGGGGATATAGAGTGGCTGTGCGTTTAATACAAAGTCAGTGTATTTTTCGCCATCATCATTTTGCTCTGGTGTAGGGTCAACACAGAGTACACCATCAATATCAAAACATGCTTTCTCTAATGATGTATGATTTAAAATATTCCATTGGAAATACCTTGGTAATGGCACCACTTCAAAGTAATAATCCACTACTTTTTCTTTGCCCGGTATTACATATACTGCACAATATTTAATATCAAACCTGGAAGAAAGTTCTTTCAAATTTTCTTTTACCTCGTTTAATGCAGCACCAGAGGCAACACTATCATCCACCACCAATATTTTTTTAAATTGATTGGTATCAAAGAACTGGCTTCTTGCTCCTGCTTTATAAATATGCCCATTCATAAAAGAATGAATATCCGTATAGGGGCGGTTTAAATACAGCGCCAATAAGTTGGCAGGCAACATACCACTTCTTGGCACACCTACTATCAAATCAATATCACGTGGAATGATGCTAAGCCTTTGTAAAATGATATCATTGAGCTGCCTGATATTCCTGTAGTTCATTGGATTTTATTTTAAGTGTTTTTCAATTTGATTATATATCGCATTCACATTGTTTTCCCAGGAGTGAGATTTGGCAAATGCTATGCGTTTTGCTTTGCTTGCTTCGCTGTTATCTGCCAATGCTTTTTCTACTGCTTCTTTATACTCTTCCAGAGAAGAACACAAATACACATGATCCCTGAACAGCTCCATTGTTTTGGTGGTGGTGGCAATCACCGGTTTGCCTAATGCTAAATACTCATCTACTTTTCTTGGGTAATTACCAACAGTGATCTCGTTTACCAATTGCGGATTCATACATACATCCAATGCGTTCATATATTGCGGTACACTGTTCTTTGGTATGCTGCCCGGGAAGTACACATTTTTTAAACTGTGTAATGCATGTGCTTTAAACACCTTATCTTCTCCGCCAATCATTACAAATGAATAATTGGGCTTACTCTTTGCCAGCTCGTAAATCAAATCTGCATCCAAACGCATGCTGTTGATATCACCGATATATCCGATAATCGGTTTCGGAATATTTTGCAATGCCTCAGGGATAACAAAATTCATAGACGGATCATAAGCAGACAGATCAACCCCCTGCCCTACATCATTACTCTCCTTATTAAAGTTGGCTGCATATTCTGCCAACTGTGGTGAGTTACAAACCACCACATCACTTTTACTGATTAGCTTAGGCTCCAGTCTCCCAGCATGTTTGCGCCAGTAAGCATAAGGCTGCACATTGTCTCTTCTATAATACACCGACAAGGACGGATTCAAAATATCTTTTGAATAAAAACTACGGTAAATATCATTGTCAATAAAATGAACCGGGTTTTTAAAGCCGAGTTTTGCTGCTTCTTTTTTTATGTAGCTGAAGATCTTTTTATTGTTGGCTTTATTAAACATATCAAAGAGCACTCCATCAGGCAAACCATTTACCGGCCATACATAAAAAGGAA
The DNA here is from genome assembly GCA_964505135.1 of uncultured Ferruginibacter sp. Lineage (GTDB taxonomy): Bacteria > Bacteroidota > Bacteroidia > Chitinophagales > Chitinophagaceae > Ferruginibacter. Next base: position 4,851 of record CAZDHQ010000041.1, on the reverse strand, counting down.
AATCAAGTACCCACAGTTTATCATTGATTTGGCGTAACGGTTCTTTCTTCTTATTAAATACATCAAAACGATGGCTGGTATCAGCGGTAGGTTTCTTCCTGTAAATCGTCATAATATCAAGCGGACTATTTACATACAACACACGATTGTCTTTTGCAATTTGTTTTGCAATATCAATAGCATTGGAACCAATAGGAATATCCCATGACTGTAGACCGGTGATGATAAAATCTCTCCCTTTCATAGTTATTGATTTGCTTTTTTCATTTCAACAGCAGGATCCGGTGTATCAAACACTGCTGAGTTTAATATGATAGCCATCGAAATATAAATCAGTATACCTGTTGGCATACCACCTAATACAGCATTACCATATGATGCTACCATCACACCCACCATACCTGCAGTAAGAGCACTCATTTTTAACTTGAGCAGCGGATCTCTTATCTTAAACATAATATTGTAACAAGACCTGCCCACCGTATAAAAAAGAATAAATAAATGAAGTAGTAATCCTACAATACCCTGCTCTACCCACACCAGTACATACCAGCTATCGGTTGCTACCTGTGATAAAAATGCATAAGGCAAATAACGCTGTGCCTTTACACCTCCATGACCAATGCCACCACCAAATGGCCTTGATGCCAAATATTTTTTTAAGATTTTTTGATTCTCTAAGCGCACCTGCAGTGATGCGTCATTGGGATCAAATGCAGTACGCATGCGCCTTATCTGGTCATTGCCCTGTCCAATAGTAGTGAAACGAAAGAAAATAAAAACAACAGCTAGAATAGCAACTCCAATACTTAATATTTTTACGTTTTTCCTCAGCACAAAAAATACCATGAAGCCAGAGAGCGGCACACTGATGGCACCACGTGTACCAGAAATGACCATACCATACAAAGCCAGGATACCAACAACTAGAAAAAAATATTTCTTCGCCTTAATTTTTTCAGCCATTGAATAAATAATGAATACCACACCTGCATAACCTTGTGTTCCGCCAAACTGGCCTGCATCACTTAAAAAGGAAAATACCCTCAGTTTACCAAAGAGAATATGTGTTTTATAATTACCCTCATTTAACCAGGCCTGCTCTGCATAATCAACACCAAACTTCAATTGCATGATGCCTTTCAATGTAGCCAGTATAGAAAATACTCCCCATACATAAAGAAAGAAATCTAATTTTTTATGGGTATTGATAAAGAGTAATGTGAGTGGAACTAACAGCATCATATAAAGCGATACACCACGACCTGAAAACCAGGCTGCCGTACTGCGGGCCTCCGGGTTTACCAGTTCAAAAACAGAATAACCAAACCAGATCAAGGATAGATAAGTGATGTCTTTATTGGCAGGTGCCCAGTCAATCCTGTTTTCAAAACGATTAAAGAAAAGAGCAAGATAAGTAAGGATAAGAATCGCATCCATACCAAGGCCTACCTGCACATCTTTTACATAACGCCCCATCCCTATCAATATAAAACTCAAGGCCACTGCTGTGTACACACCAATAATGGGATGCCTAAAGAGCAGGTACATGTATACAATGCCAATTGACAGTCCAACCAACACACCCACTCCAAGCAGTTTTAGTTTAGCTGTGATGGCAGCCATCAGCAAAATACCCAGCAACAATAGCATCACATTGCGTGGTTTTGCCAGCGTGGAAGAACCACTGCTGCTTTCAAAAGGATGTATGGAATTCTGTATTAACATGGCGGCTTATGCCTTTACAATTTCTATTTGATTCTTGTGAAAAATTTTATTGAATATGGTTTTATAAAAATGAGAGCCCTCATAAAAAATATGACTGTACTTAAGGGATAGATCACGGTTCAAAAAGACCATTCCAATCCATATACCTACAATAGTGAAAAGAATAGACGACACAGCCACCAGTATCAATGATTTAAAAACAAAAATGGCAATCACATCGCCTACCACATTAGCAATTACCATAAACAATACTTTGATGGCATTTACATGCGGCTTGTTGATACTGTCTAACCCAATACCTGTCATTCGATCAATTGGCAGAAGTAAACCATACAGCGAAAACACTCTCACAATATTCACTGCATTAAAACCGGTAACCGGATCAGTTTGCACATACTGCTTTCCCGCCAATATCAACACGAACAAATCTGCAAAAGCAAAAGTGAATACGCTTACAAAAACAAAAAGATAAGTAATGGCTCCTGCGTAGGTATAAAACAAGGAGCGTACTTCCTCTAATTTTCCATGCAGGCTTGCCTTTGACATTTTTGGAAATGCAGTGGCGGCAAAACTTCGTAGTGGTATTTGCTGCAGCTCCGTTAACTTAAGCGGTATGCTATACAATGCCACAGCAGCATTACCCAAAGGACTTAAACTGATGATGAAAGTATCTGCACTTCTTAAAAGATTGGTACCAATTAATGTAAACGTGGTGTATTTGCCAAAGTGAAGCAAAGTTTTACTGGTTTCCTTTTTCGCCTTTTTAATGTGCTTGAATCCGTCCCAGCCTGCTGATAATGCTATAGCTGATGTGAATGCATTAATTGCAAGATTCACCAACACTATTTGCTGCAAACTCATCTTTAAATAAAACATGTTTAAGAGCAGTACAATAAAAAAACCACCACTATTAATAGCCTTAAGCGCCAAAATTTTTCCATACTTTCTTCCAGCCTGCAATACCAGCAACGCATTGTTCCATGGAAGATTTAAGAATGCCAACAAGGGATACCAGGTAAAGAATAACTGGTAACCTGAATGCTGAATAGCAGAATGAAAAATGATATTGCACAAAGCTATGATGAGTGAAACAACGGCGGTGGAACTAATACCAATCAATGCATTGGAACCAATCAGTTGAAGACTGTATGCTTCATCTGCACCAGATAAATATCTTACCAAACCGATATTAGTAATACCTGATCTAAACATCTCAACAAAAGAACCTGCAGCAATAAACAAAACCCATTGACCAAACATATCTGCATTATAACTTCTTGCCAGCAACGCAAAACCTGCGAGACCTAAAAATGCAGTCACCAGGTTTCCTGCGAGTGAAAGAAAATTATCTTCTCTTATAATTGTATGCAGTTTCTTCTTCAATTGAGTTGCTTTTAAATTTGATTTTTAGAAAAGAATTGAAAGCGAAACACATTCTTCACTTTTTGTCTAAACTTAGTTGTCTTCTTAGGCAGATCACCCAACACCGATTCCGTTTCTTTCAAGTCAACACCATTTACAATAAATCTTATTTTATCTTTTGCAAGTGGTAAAACATTATTCAATGCAGCCTGGTCTGCTTCGCTCCACAGCCTGTTTGAGCGGCATACAAGTATAGATAAGTCTGCATTAGTCACTAACTCGCCAGGGAAATTGTTATAGATCAGCGAAGGCAATTCTATTAAAACATAATCTGGCTGAAATGACAATTCAATTCCGTTCCGTTGCAATATCTCTTTGTAATTTTTTGCCGTAAAAAATTGCTCATTTACTTTATAACTTAAAAAGGAGGCTGGCTCCAGGTAAGTAGCCGGGTCAGCCAGGAACTCATTTTTTGTATCCACTCTTGGATCTGGATAACCTAATAACCTGTTTACAATGGGAAAACTTCTTTTTGATGCTAACTGGTGTTTGGGTTCTGCATACTGAAGCAGCAATACTTTGTTGCCTTCCTGTATCAATCGTTTTGCAATATTGCCAGACAACACAGACTTACCTTCCTGCTGACCAGTGCTTACAAACAAAATTGTTTTTGTAGTATCATTGTAACCATGAACCGCCTGTTCAATATTCTGACTAACTACCTGGAGTAGACGATTTTGAACAAAAGGCAAATTCACTTTACCTGGGTTCAGTAATATCTTTGGAATCATTCCCAGCGATGGCAGCTCCAGGATTTTAGCAGCTCTTTTGCTGTTCTTTAAAGTATCATCCATGTACTCCATGGCCACTATCACGGCCAGCACCAGTATAAAACCAACCATTGCACCAGCCACCACCAGCACAGCTCTTTTGGTAGGCATGGCTTCTAATGGATAATAAGGCGGGTCTACTGTTTTAAGATTAGAAGTCAGCTCATTGTCCTGCAGTTTTAGTTTCGCAAGATTTAATCCATGCAGTATCTCCAGGTATCCCTGCTCACTTACAGAAATTTCTCTTTCAATTTTTTTAATATTGGCACCGGCAGGAGCATAGATGGAATACTGCTGCTGAAAATCTTTATTGCGCTGATCCATCACCCTAATCTTTGCACGCAGGTTTTCTGCTTCTGTTACACTAGCTATCCATTGAGAAAGTGTAGTGTTTACCGGCAAACCTTCTACTGAATTTTGGTAATGATACAGATCCCCCACACTATTCCTGATTTCATTTTGTAAAGCCAGTGATTGCTTTTTCAGGTTCTCAATCTTTGCTGTATTCTCTGCGCTTTGTACACCACTTGTTTCAGCAGAAGCAAGTTCAAAATTGATATCGCCTAACTGCTTTCTTTTTTCCAGCACTGCATTGCTTTTAACCTGTACCAGTTGCTGTATGTCTAATTTTTCTTCCAGCTTTTTTATGGCTGCTTCCGTACCGGCCAGCATCGCCTTCTTATTATTGTAATCCACTTCCATATCTTCTTTTACCACGGCCACGGCCTTACTCTGTTCGTAATAGTTGATAATGTTATTGGATTTATTAAAAGCCAGCAGTTGGTCTTCGGCCTTTTTCAATTGTACATTGGCCAGCTTGAGCTGCGTTTCAAAATACTTCACCACTGCATCAGAGCGATTCTCTTTTATGTTCCTGTAATTTTTTATACATACATCATTAAAGATGGCCAATGTTTGCTGGCAAATGCCC
>CAZDHQ010000040.1:9859-13014 GCA_964505135.1 uncultured Ferruginibacter sp. | reverse complement strand
GAACCAAAAGTTTTTGAAGACAGCAGGGGATATTTTTTCGAAAGTTATAACGAGAACACATTTGCTGCAGAAGGTGTTCATATAAAATTTGTGCAGGATAACCAGGCCAAGTCATCTTATGGCGTAATCCGTGGATTGCATTACCAACTGGATCCCTATGCTCAAACAAAACTCATCAGGGCTTTAAGCGGAACCATACTGGATGTGGTGGTGGATATAAGAAAAGGCTCACCGGCTTTTGGTAAAGTGTATGCAGTAGAATTATCTGCAGAAAATAAAAAACAGCTGCTGGTTCCACAGGGCTTTGCTCATGGCTATTCAGTACTAAGCGAAACAGCGGAAGTATTATACAAGTGCGATGCATTTTATCATAAAGAAAGCGAAGGCGGTTTGTTTTATAACGATCCTCAATTAAATATTGATTGGAAAATTCCCGTGGATAAAGCCATCGTTTCTGATAAAGATAAAGTGCACCCGGGCTTTGATGCTTTCAAAAATAATTTTGTTTACAAAGGATAATGTAATTGAACAGCAAGTGGCAAAGACAATTTTAGTAACAGGCGCTTATGGACAACTGAGTAGCGAAATGCAGGCGCTTTCAAGCGCTTATCCGCAGTATGATTTTTTATTGGTTACAAAAGAAGAGTTACCGATTGATAATGCCAATGCTGTACTACAGTTTTTTGAAGAAAACGATATTGATATCTGCGTAAACTGTGCTGCTTATACTGCAGTAGATAAAGCCGAAGCCGAAGCAGAAAAAGCAATGGCTGTTAATGCTACGGCAACTGCTACATTGGCTAGCATCTGCAAAGAGAAAAAGATTTTATTCATTCATATTTCTACTGATTACGTTTTTGATGGAAACGGCACCAGCCCTTACAAGGAAGATCATCCAGTAAGTCCTGTAAATATGTATGGACGCTCAAAATTGAAAGGAGAGGAGCTGGCAATGGAATTAAATCCTGCTACCATCATTATCAGAACATCCTGGGTCTATTCTTCTTTTGGAAATAATTTTGTGAAGACTATGCTTAGGCTCATGAAAGAAAGAGAAAGCCTGAATGTGGTGGATGATCAAATTGGTTGCCCTACTTATGCTGCCGATTTAGCGGAAGCCATTATGCAGATTATTGAACAGCCGAAATTGGCTAAGGCCAATCCTGGCATTTATCATTTTTCTAATGATGGTGTAATAAGCTGGTACCAATTTGCAGAAGCCATTAAAGAATTATCCGGCAGTGCATGTAAAGTAAACCCAATTCCATCTTCACAATACCCTACGCCTGCCAAGCGTCCTCATTATTCTGTGATGGATACATCCAAAATAAGGCACACATTCAATATTGTCCCACCGCATTGGAAGGCAAGCCTGGAGCAATGTCTAAAGTTCCTGCTGACTTAATTTTATTTAGCAGCTTTTACATTTCCCCAGTTTTCCCCACGCTTAATACGAATGATTTGCGTATCGGTGACACCAAATTTTCTTGCAAGGTGCCGCATCGGGGTATCTTGTTTTAACAGTTTTTTGATCTGCATTACTTTCTCTACCGTAAGCTTGGTACTTTTTGAGTTAAGGTTATGCCTTGTTTTACGCAGCTTTTTTTCCTTGATTACATGTGGACTTTGCTGCTGGTGCTGGTAGTTTTCTTCCGGTGTCATCCATTTTAAATTGGATGCATGATTATTCAGTTTATTGTGATCCAGGTGCGCCACTACTGTTTGCTTTGCTCCGGGCTTTTTAAGAAAGTAAGTTGCTACCAGGCGATGGATAAGTGAATGATAATGCATGGTACGCTCCTTTAAATCATCCTGGAATTTTTTGCTCAGGTTTTTCCGCATTGTTAGCAAACGTTCCGTTGTTTCTTTAATTACCTGTTTGCTTTCACCGTTTTCTTTTTGTGATTTCAATTTCTTGGCAAGCCGGTTCACCTGTTGCTGCAGCTTATCAAATTTTTCAACCTCCTGCTTATCTCTTGGCCTGTAGAATTTGAGGCGTACAATTCGATAACCGTTAATCATAGATTCACCGATGATGTTGCCATCAGATAGTTTATTAAAGGTTCTTAACCGGCCATGATTAGAGATTTCAATGTGGCCTCCATTCGTGTATTCAAAATCGAACTTGATGGTTTTCCATACTTCGCCGGGATAATTTTTTACCATGGTATATTGAGGTTTGAATTACAGTTTCAGCAACATTATCTGCAGGTTTATTAGGGTTGCTTGTAGCGAATATATACAAGCTTATTTCCTCTTCTCTCCGTATCTCTGATGTCAATTTCAAACTGCGGCAATGATTTTACCAATGCAGTTAATTTTTGGAATCCAAAATTTCTTGGATCAAAGTTAGGCTGCTTTTTCATTAAAAGATTACCTACATCACCTAAAAATGCCCAGCCGTTTTCGTCGGCAATATCGTCTACCGTTGATGCAATCAAATGAATTGTTTTACGGCTGATCTTATCAAAGGATTGCTTTTGAGTAGCTTTTTTACTCGTTGTTTCTTTCTCTGCGGCCTCATTCTCGTCCGCTTCTTCTGCTGCTATCACTTCCAGGTAAATAAATTTATCACAGGCGATGATAAAAGGATTGGGTGTTTTCTTTTGTCCGATGCCAATTACCTTCATGCCGGCTTCTCTAAGCCTTGTTGCCAATCTTGTAAAGTCGCTGTCGCTGGATACAATGCAGAAGCCATCTACTTTCCCAGAGTACAAAATATCCATGGCATCAATGATCAATGCACTGTCGCTGGAATTTTTTCCGCTGGTATAGCTGTACTGCTGTATAGGCGTGATGGCATTTTCAAGCAGCACACTCTTCCACCCGCTTACGGTTGGTTTTGTCCAATCGCCATAGATGCGTTTAAAGGTAGGCGTTCCGTACTTGGTAATTTCTTCCATCATGCCTTTTACATTGCTGTAGGGCACATTGTCTGCATCTATCAAAACGGCCAATCGTATATCTTTTTGAAAATCCATAACACAATATAATTTATTTTAAGCTGATAGGCTGATATCAATTAATCATTAGGCCTGCATTTCAAATTGCCGCTCATTAAGGGTTGCCAACCTTTCGATAGCTTTACTGAAAAAGAATAGCCCTTTAGAAGGTTGGCAACCCTTGCTACAATTTGAAATGTCCTTTCATCAGCG
>CAZDHQ010000040.1:0-9849 GCA_964505135.1 uncultured Ferruginibacter sp. | reverse complement strand
TTTTGTAAATCGTTGTTTCATCAACAACCAAAAGCACTCAATGTTAAACAATTTATTGAAGCAGTACGCAGCATACAATACATGGGCCAATAAGCAACTTTTATCTGCAGTGGCCAGTTTACCCGAAGAAAAAATCAACCAGGAGATATTGAGCAGTTTTCCCAGCATTTTTAAAACAATATTGCACATGCTGGATGCAGATACCATTTGGTGGCAAAGGCTGAAACTGCAGGACAATATTGAAAAGCCAAGTGCCTCTTTCTCAGGCAACTTTGATGAATTGCAGAAAATGTTTCTCAGGCAATCTGCGCTTACAGAAGAATGGGCGGAGAGCTTAAATGATTACCAGCTTAATCATGTGTTCGGATATTACAGGGAGAGAGTAATGTATAAGCAAACTGTGCAGGAAACGTTGCTGCATATGTTCAATCATGCTACTTACCATCGGGGACAAATTGTAACCATGCTGCGTCAATTGGGAGTAGCAAAAATTCCTGCAACAGATTATGTAGTCTACATGCGGCTGAAGAACAAGTAGCTTACTGCTTATACTCACCAAATATTTTCCTCAACTCATCCGATATTTCGCCCAGCGTGCAATAGTTCTCCACGGCTTCAATCACCACGGGCATAAGGTTAGTATTGTTGATAGCAGCCTGCTTAATTTTTTCAAGCGAAGCAGTTACTTTACCGTTGTCTCTCTTGCTTCTTAATGCTTTTAGTTTTTCTGTCTGTACTGAACGGATGCTGTCATCAATTTTAAAAGGTGGCATTTTGTGTGTTTCCTCCACCTGGAATTTATTTACACCCACAATGATCTTTTCACCGCTCTCAATTTTTGATTGGTATTCATAAGCACTCCTTGCAATTTCTTCCTGCATATAACCCTGCTCGATAGCGCTTACACTGCCGCCCATGGCATCAATTTTTTGTATCAACTGCCAGGCGCTGTTTTCAATTTCATCTGTAAGTGATTCTACCAAATAACTGCCGGCCAATGGATCAACACTATCGGGGACACCACTTTCAAAACCTACAATTTGCTGTGTACGCAAAGCCGTTCTGGCAGCTTCTTCTGTAGGAAGGCTAAGCGCTTCGTCATAACCGTTAGTGTGCAGACTTTGTGTACCGCCCATCACGGCCGCCAGTGTTTGCACCGTTACTCTTGTAATGTTATTTAAAGGTTGCTGAGCCGTTAATGTGGCTCCGCCCGTTTGTGTATGAAAACGCAGCATCATGGCTTTGGTGTCCGTTGCACCAAGTTCTTTCATAATAGTGGCCCACATTCTTCTTGCAGCCCTGAACTTGCTTACTTCTTCAAACAAATTATTATGTGCATTAAAGAAGAAGGAAAGGCGTTTGCCAAATACATTGATGTCAAGTCCTTTTTCCATTGCTGCCTTCACATAGGCCTTGCCGTTAGCCAATGTAAAAGCAATCTCCTGCACAGCAGTGCTGCCTGCTTCTCTGATGTGATAACCTGAGATAGAAATGGTATTCCATTTAGGTAATTCAGCAGAGCACCATTCAAAAATATCGGTGATGATACGCATCGAAGCTTTTGGGGGATAGATATAAGTGCCTCTTGCTGCGTATTCTTTTAAAATATCATTTTGTATCGTACCGGCAATTTTCTTTAGATCAGCGCCTTGTTTTTTTGCCAGCGCAACATAAAATGCAAGTAATATAAAACCGGTGGCATTGATCGTCATAGAAGTAGATACTTCTTCCAGCTTAATGCCGTTGAATAAGATCTCCATGTCTTCGATGCTGTCAATGGCCACACCTACTTTTCCTACTTCACCTTCTGACAAGGCATGATCACTATCGTACCCAATTTGTGTTGGTAAATCAAATGCAACGCTGAGGCCGCTTACGCCCTGCGATAAAAGATAGTGGTAACGTTTATTGCTTTCTTCTGCTGTGCTGAAACCTGCGTATTGGCGCATGGTCCAGAGTTTGCCACGGTACATATCTGGCTGCACACCTCTTGTAAAAGGGAATACACCGGGTAATTCATTTTGGTTGGTGGGCAAATCATCTTTTGTGTAAAGAACTTTGATCTCAATTCCTGAGTCCGTTAGCTTTGTTTCCATATCTCATGATTTAGGCATAGCAATTAAATGCTATAGTATCTTCTTCGCTTCAAACTGCAATGCATCCAATACTATTGTACTCAACTCTGATTTAGGATTGGCAGCATATTCAAGCAAACGTCTGCTCAGTTCAATACCGGTTTCGTTTGGTGCAAGCGTGGCTGCCACCTGGTTGATGATAAAAATATTTTGATCCTTCAGGTTTACTACAGCTTTCCACATTTCAGGGCTCACATAAATCTGTTGGCTGATATTGTATTCATATTCACTGCGGATGGTTTCAAGCAATGCCAGTTGAAAATCTACCACACTCATACCGCCCATGGGTGTACGGGTAACCAGATTTTTTAAAGAAGATCTTTCTGCAAACATGGAAAGCCGCTCATAAGCCTGCAGTCTTAATTTCATAGATTCATTGTTGATGCCCATTCTTTCTCTTATCTCATCTTTCATTCCCTTGAACTCCGCCAGCAACCATGCGATAGCGATAAAAAACACAAACATTACTGCCAGTTGAACATCCTGCATTACTATTTCTAACAATACCATATTGGTTTTATTTGTAACAAATTTACAGTAAATGTGGTGCAGAAGCAGTCTAAATTTTTAGGTACTTTGATGTTGCAAAGAGTTACACCTGCTATAAATCAGTGTGCCTGCAGAAGGATTTCCAAACTTTTAAAGGTTGAAAATCCCTGGTGACAGACTGCCTGCCAATAATTAACAACCATACTTGTTTTTAAGCCAGTTTGTTCTGCGATAATTGAAGTTTTCATGACATAATTATTCCCTCTTTCGCAAAGCCGCATTGGGCATCAATTTTGCATTTTAGGTATTTTTGCAAATAAATAATTACGTATGGCAACGATAACATTAGCACCGGTAACTTTCACTGAATCTGCGGTAGCAGAGATCAAAAGACTGATGACTGAACCTGGTTTTGACAGCAGCAATAAACTAAGGGTGGGTGTAAAAGGTGGCGGCTGCAGCGGCATGACTTATGTATTGGCTTTTGATGCACCTACAGAAAAAGATGAAACTTTTGAAATAGAAGGCATCAGTTGCATCATGGATAAAACGCATGGCATTTATTTAATGGGTATGGAAGTAGATTGGCAGGGTGGTTTGAACTCAAGAGGATTCACTTTTAATAATCCCAATGCCAGCAAAACCTGTGGCTGCGGAACTTCTTTTGCGGTTTAGTTTTTTAATTCGTGATATTGAATGGCCGGGAATAAAGCCCGGCTATTTTATTTACAGCACCCGGTATTTATATTCAATACGGTCATCCGTCCAGATATTGTTGGGGCTGATATACGTATCCTTGTATTGAATGATGACGCCGGCCTTTGCAAATACGTCTCTTACCAGTTCACTGCAGATATAACTTTTATTGCGCTCTCTCTTGCTAATGCGAAAAAGAATGCGGATCATGATCCTGAAGATTTCATAATTGTCATAAGGCTTAGTAAGTGAATCAAGGCCAAAGCTGATGCCACGGTTTAGTTGTTCTTTTTCAAGCGGTGCTTTTAAACGGGCAATTACTATTTGCCCCTTATAACTTCTTTTCTTTCCCTTGTAGTCTTTTAAATAGTTGGATAGCGGTATCAGTCGAATGCCCACATAAGGCTCTGCTTCCAGTATCAGCACACGTTTAAGATCTTCATCTTTATAAATAACGGCTACATGGCTCCATACACTTTTGGTAAGCCGCTGGATGATGCCGGAGAACAAATAACTGCCGCTGCAGAAAACAATATCGCCTGTACTTAAATTGTCCCTGATTTTCTCGTAGGGAATTTTAGGAAGGTTGCTGATTTCTTTTTTGGTAAACGCCTGTGCCATTGATATTTTTGAATGCTTCTAAGATAAACATTTGATGGATAAAAAACGATTGTTGGTGATTGGTGGTGGCGCTGCCGGTTTTTTCTGTGCTGTAAATGCAGCCCGGATGAACCCTGCGCTGGAAGTAATTATTGTTGAGAAGTCATCGAAGCTGCTTAGCAAGGTTAGAATTAGCGGTGGAGGCAGGTGTAATGTTACGCATAGCTGTTTCAGCATTGCAGAGATGATTAAAAAATATCCCCGTGGTGAATCATTTTTGAAAAAAGCATTTCATCATTTTTTTACTACCGATACCATTGCGTGGTTTAAAGAAAGAGGTGTTGAATTAAAAACTGAGGATGATGGAAGGATGTTCCCTGTGAGTAATTCTTCTGAAACGATTGTTGATTGCCTTATGAAGGAAGCGAATAAATATGGAGTGGAGATATTGATGAATAGAGAGGTGGTGGAAATCGTGAATTGTGAATCGTCAATCGTCAATGACGGGATCAAACTTTCTGCTTTTTCAGAAGATGTTCAATCACGAAAGAAATGGGCAATCATTTTCAGTGATAGTTCAAAATTAATCGCAGACTATGTTTGCATTGCATCAGGTGGTTTTCCAAAATCAGCACAGTTTGATTGGTTGAAAAAGTTGGGTCACACCATAGCAGAACCGGCGCCTTCTTTGTTCACTTTTAATTTGGCGTCCAATCAACCTGTAAGTTCTATTACTGCGTTGATGGGATTGTCTGTAAAAGACGCCGCTGTAAAAATTATTGGTAGCAAGCTTAGTTCCAATGGGCCTTTGTTGATTACGCATTGGGGTTTTAGTGGTCCCGGCATTTTAAAATTATCGGCTTATGCTGCAAGGGAATTGGCCAAAGCGAACTGGCATTTTAATATCCTGGTAAACTGGCTGCCGCAATACAATGAACAATCCTTAAAAGATAAACTACAGCAATTACGTTTCAGCATTGCGTCTCAAAAAATCGTCAACCGGAATCCTTTTGAATTACCGCAACGGCTGTGGGAATATCTATTACAACAGTCAGGTATAAACGAAAATCTCCGCTGGGCAGACCTACCTGCTAAGGAGCAAAACAAGCTAATCAAAAACTGCTGTGCACAGGAATTTAAAGTGAAAGGCAAAACCACTTTTAAAGAAGAATTTGTAACAGCGGGCGGCATCAACCTGAATGAAGTTGATCACAATACCATGGAAAGTAAAATAGCACCTAATTTATTTTTCGCTGGCGAAGTATTGGATATTGATGGCATTACAGGCGGCTTTAATTTTCAAAACGCATGGACAACGGGATGGATCGCTGCAAGAGCTATCGCCAGAGGAGCATAAAATGCAACTACACGGTCCGGTTAGCTGTTTGGTCGATGATAATATTGAGGTCTCTGTTGTATTTTATATATTAGCCCCTGTTAAACAAATAATACTGGGAGATTTGCGTTATTGCCAATACTAAGCCATCCAGGAAAGTTCCAATAAAAGCTGTTTTTGTGAAATTAATTATTAAACGCCTTTGCTTATTTTTTTCCTTTTTTATAGGGTTAGAAGTCGATTGCCAGGATTTTTCTGCCTCTCGACTTTTATCTATGCTGGATTATGACAAGCAGGGTCTGGAGAAAGAACTTCGGAAGAAATCATTTTTTGTTTCAAACAGCTATTCTAATAGTGATACTTTATTTAAAGAGTACCAGCATAAGACTGCTTTTGGAAAACGAGGCCGAAAAGGACTTATTGATAGCACCCAAAGGAAATTCATAAAGGAGGAATTAAACGGAACCTATACCTACACTTACGAAACCACCAGCCAACTAACTTATAATCTTATTTTAAATGATCTAAAAAAGGAGGGTTTTTATTGCGAGTATGAAAACGACGGCAATCTTGTGTATCCATATTACTTGTACCAGCATGATGATTACACTGCCAAGTTTTCTAAAAAATATGATGGAGAGGACCGGTGGTATGTGATTAGCCTTTACAAGAAAGTCTTGCCCGTGAACAAAGAAATAATTTTTGCTGAAGATTTGCTTGAATTTACTTCACATGAATTCCTTGTATATTATTTCGGAGAGCGGAACGTAAAAAAAGACATTTACTATTTTGCAAACAATGAAGTAGTAAATTGTTCCGTTTTATTCAGTAATACAAAAAGGCAGGTCATTTTTATTTGGAAGGACGGCCTAAATAGGTGCGGACTTGAGAATATTTTGGTGGGTGGCATTCATAAATTAAAAAACCTTCAAAAAGACGACAACTTTGTTGGAGAAAATGATTGGTACTTAAAAAACGGAGTTCATCCCGGCATGACAGCTTTTGAGCTGCGTGCACTTAACGGTAAAAACTTTTCTTTTAGCGGAGGAAATTCCCCTAACCCCGGCGTAATACTAGCTACTGAGGGCAATATTAATTTCAAAAATAGTGATGTGGTTTTAGGCTGCATGAATTGTGACGACGACAGATTTTCAAATGTTGAAACAATTGATGCAGATGCAGCCATGATGGATGGCAAAATTATTTTTGTGCTTACGATTGTTCTTTATCCTGCCATTACTTCTGTATTTTATTAGAGGGTGGCCTATTTTGGAAGGTTGTTACTAGCTGTTTTTTCCATCCAATTCTTCTCTTTAGGATCTCCGCTAGCAATCACAATGGCGCATAAAAACAACATCACAATTTGTATCATAAACGCATAATGTGTATTGTCGTTAAACAACTGAAGCCATTCACTTTTGATCTTGCATAAAAATAGCAGTGCCATGAATAAAGATATCAAACAAAGCAGGCTGCCAATCACCAATAAAATCTTACCTGATATTTTAGCTGCCTTGCTTTTATCGCCTTTTACTTTTTGAAATAAATAATAATAACCGGCAAAGAAAACGGCATAGGGAACAATCGTAACTAAAAATTGAAAAGCTATATCAGAGCCGGGGATATGAAAGAGTGTTATGGAAAACAATTTCAGCGCATAAAACAAAGTTACTACCAGCAAAATAAATCCTGCCAACGTAGCAAACAACAGCCCCATCAGGCCGAAATATTTATTGAATTGATCGTTGCTTTGTCTGTTCATAATTAGACGTGCAAGGTAATAACATCTGCAATAAAAATGAGTTCAAAAAAAGAACCCGCTGCTGTTGCAACGGGTCCATATTAGTTAGGCTTATAATGATTACTCAGCTTTTCCTTCTTTAGCAGCCGCAGCAGCGTCGCTATCCAGTTTAGCTTTAATATCAGCCAAAGCACTTAAATCACCCAGGGTAGATTTCTCTACCTTGCTTTGCAGGTTTTTCACTGCTTTTTTGGTTGATTCAGCTTCCACTTTTCTTTCTTTAGCTACAGCTTGCTTTTCTTCTTCTTTAGCCTGTTCCCACAAACGTGTATGGCTTAACACAATGCGTTTGTCATTGCGGTCAAATTCAATTACCATGAATTGTGCAATATCATCCGCACCAATTGTTTTACCATCTTCTTTTGCAAGGTGGCGGTTAGGAGCAAATCCTTCTAAGCCGTAAGGCAATTGTACAATAGCACCTTTGTCATCTTTTTTGATAACAGTACCTTCATGTACACTACCCACGTGGAAAGTAGATTCCAATGAATTCCATGGATCTTCTTCAATTTGTTTGTGGCCTAACTGAAGCTTGCGTCCGTCTTTATCAATATTCAGAATTACTACATCAATGTTGTTACCAACTTTAGTGTATTCGTTCGGGTTATTGAAACGCTTTAACCAGCTTAAATCGCTGATGTGAACCATACCACCAATACCGGTAGCCAATTCAACAAACACACCGTAAGGAGTAATGTTTTTCACTACACCTGTATGACGGCTTCCTTCTGGGAACTTAGTGTCAATTTCGCTCCATGGATCAGCACTCATTTGCTTGATGGAAAGACTCATCTTACGAGTGTCTTTATCCAGTGTTACCACTTTAGCCTCATGCTCATCACCCAGTTTAAAGAATTCTTTAGCGTTTACTGGTGTGTTAGCCCATGTAATTTCACTTACGTGAACCAAACCTTCTACGCCTGGTAAAATTTCAAGGAATGCACCGTAGTCTTCGATATTAACTACTTTACCTTTTACAATTTCACCTTCTTTAATTGTTTCTGGCAATGTATCCCAAGGATGAGGAGTCAATTGCTTCAAGCCAAGGCTGATACGTTTTTTGTCATCATCAAAATCCAATACTACCACGTTCAGTTTCTGATCCATCTTCAATACTTCAGAAGGATGGTTGATACGTCCCCATGAAATATCGGTGATGTATAATAATCCGTCTAAGCCGCCAAGGTCGAGGAATGCACCGAAGTCGGTGATATTTTTGATTGTACCTTCCAATACCTGTCCTTTCTCCAGCTTACCGATGATTTCAGCTCTTTGAGCTTCGATATCGCTTTCAATAAGTGCTTTGTGAGATACAACCGCATTTTTAATAGTCTCGTTGATTTTAACAACTTTGAACTCCATTGTTTTACCAACAAACTGATCGTAATCAGTAACTGGTTTCACATCAATTTGAGAACCTGGTAAGAATGTTTCCATACCGAAAACATCTACGATCAAGCCACCTTTAGTTTTGCTGGTAACCACACCGGTAACAATTTCACCAGTTTTGTGTAACTCAACAATTCTTTCCCATGCACGGCTGGTACGGGCTTGCTTGCGGCTCAGGTTAAGGTTACCGTCCCTGTCTTCTTTTTCCACTACCATTACCTCAATCACATCACCCACCTTAATACCACCTGGCACATCCCTGAATTCGTTCAGTGAAATCAAACCATCACTTTTAAAACCAATGTTTACAACCGCATCAGTTTTAGTGATTGCTTCAATGGTTGCCTGGATCATTTCACCATCATTGATTTGTTTGAAAGTGCCTTCATACACGTTATCGTATTTGGCCTTTTCTTCTTTGCTGTAGCTGCTAACATTACGTTTGTCAACGCTCCAGTCAAAATCATCATGAGCACTTGCAGGTGCTTGTGCTTCCACAGGCGCATTTGTTGTCGCAGCAGTTGCTTCCACCTCTGGGGCGGCAGCACCTTCCTGTGCTTCTGCGTTTAATTGTTTAACCATATTGAATGACATAATAAAATCCCCCGGTTTTTAAAGAGGGGCAGCAAAGGTAGGCTTTATACAGGTTTTTCAGGCAAAAAAGGGCTGTTTTTTTCAGTGTTTACGGGCATTTGGTGGAAAATAATTTGCTAATGGCCTGGCTCAGCCCGTTTATATTCAAAATTAATTTCTAATTTACCAGAAAAACTATCGGATGCATACCGTTATTGTTCCACTGGAT
Organism: uncultured Ferruginibacter sp.; assembly: GCA_964505135.1. GTDB lineage: Bacteria > Bacteroidota > Bacteroidia > Chitinophagales > Chitinophagaceae > Ferruginibacter. The sequence continues at coordinate 601 of CAZDHQ010000040.1, read as the reverse complement.
TTCTCTGAAACTTCTTTTAATGCAGCGCATTATGCTGCCAATATGTTCAAGGGCAGGCAGGATGTACAGTTGATATTGTATCATTTTGACGGTGATCAAAAAGACACGGCGGCGGAAGAAAAATACCTGCAAAGTTTGAAAGATGAGTTGATCCAGTTGGTTCCCAACATTGAAACGGAACTGGAGTCGGGTGATAAGTTTATTGATAGCCTGGCGGCTTATGCGCATGTGATGAGGGCTCAACTCATTGTGATGGGATTAACCGGCAAAACACCTGTAGAGCAGCGCTTTTCCGGAACTAATACACTGCGGATGAGTGAAAAAGAAGTTTGCCCTGTTTTGATCATACCTGAGCATGCAAGTTTCAGGGGGATTAGCAATGTGATGATTTCATCCGAGTTAAAAGCAGTGGAAGAAACTCCGTCATTATTAGCAGTAAAAAGAATATTGAGGGAATTTAAACCTGCTGTACATGTGTTGCATGTAAACAGTGAAGTGTATGTTTCTTTACCCCCGGCGCTCAAAGAAGAGCGGGATAAAATGGAAGCGATTTTATCAGAGTTTAATCCGGAATTTTACTTCATGCGCCTGTTTGATTTTC
>CAZDHQ010000039.1:10239-13270 GCA_964505135.1 uncultured Ferruginibacter sp. | reverse complement strand
TGTTTACCTGCCCACTGCAGCACTTGAACCACAAGTAGGGCAAAGCAGGCCCAAAATGATTCCGGGCACTTTTAAAGTGATAGTGGTTTCTCCAAAATAAGTATTGGCAAAACATATGTGCATATTGAATGGGATAAAATTGAGTTATCCGGTAGCGGTTTAATTATTTTAAACGCTGTCCCAATTTATTCTACTATCAGTTAATATTGAACTTAACCGAATGCTATTCCGCTTTATGTTGTTAACTTCAATATCAGTAATTTTAATAGGCTTCAGTTGCCGGGCAGGCAGTCATAAAATACCAACCCTGCGCCAAGCCTCAAGCGTTAGCAGTTATGCATCATGAAACAAACACATCTAATGCTTAGACTAATTCCCATAGAACAAACTTTGGAGGAAAACATAGAATTTTCTAAAAATGAATTCTGCAGTCAAACGCTGAATGCAACCCTTTCTTTTTACAAAACGGTAGGGTTCATTAAACCCTGGATATGCTATTATGCTAAAGAAAATGATCAACTCGTAGGAAGTGCCGGATTTAAAGGGAAACCTCAAAATGGGCAAATTGAAATTGCCTATGGCACCTTTGAAAACTTTAGAAAAAAGGGAATCGGAACGCAACTTTGCAAGTTGCTGGTGGAAATAGCTCTTGAAACCGGTGAAAAATTAAAAGTAACAGCAAGAACGCTTCCGGAACGAAATTACTCTACAAGGATTCTTGAGAAAAACTCTTTTAAGTTTATCGGAATTGTTAATGATCCCGAAGATGGAGATGTATGGGAATGGGTGTATATGCCCTAAATGTGAGGATAGATGCACAACCATCAACACTTTATTGCCAAAATGTTTATGAATATCAAACTATGGTTTTATCTTTTGTAAAAGCATCATCAGCCAAATGCTGGCGTATAAAAGAGCCTGCCTTATCATACTACCATCGGGTAATTGTATTATTTATGCAAAGCGCAAAAAGACACCATGGAAAAAAATTATTCATTAAGTTTAGCCCGTATTAATATATCTTCTAAGCATTTCCAAAAAAGATTCAGCGCAAGTGTTTTATTACCCAATATTTCCCGTAAGTGCGCAAGCGCTGAATAATTTAAAATCGGGATTTCTTCAGCGCCGGGTAATTGGTAAAGTGATTCACTAATAATATAGGTAAAGTCAAAAACAAAAGGGCAATTATGTTCGGCAAAGATTGGTTCTCCATATTTTATTCTGTCATCCATACCTACCACAGAGTAAAGATGATACACATCTTCATATTCACCCTGCACTATATGGAGAAATTCATTGCTGCGATGTACCAGGCAACCACTGATATTATATTGAGCATTGATTAATTTAATACGTTTTAGTAGCTCAATCAATTCGTTGTTTGATAACTGTTTAAGAATTAAGCAGGTGTATACAGCCGATCTCATATTTGTTTTTTATGGGGTACTAAAAAGGCGGCGAAGATATTAGATATGTAAACTAACAGCGTAAAAATGTCTTTAGCAAGTTTATTTTTGACGCTTAAGTCCGGTTGGAATTTCTTTACCTTGCCTGGGCATCAATTAAAGGGCTATTCCGTTGTAGCTTACAGGCAACAATCTCTTTAATTAGCCCGGAGCATTGGTAAAATAGATTGTTGCCAACGCCAGAAGATGTACGAATTAAGTTATACTCTGTCACTAACTTTATGAAAATGCTAGGTGAGCACCTGGCCAATAGTAAGCATAAGAGAATATTACATGCATTCAATAACAAAACAGACAACAATGAAACCGTCTTTTTTCATCATATTGGCATTTGCCGTTTTTTCCTGCCGTCAGCCAATTGATAAAACGCAGCTGTTGCAAAACCGCATTGATAGTTTGGAACAAAAACTTGCCAATACATACAAACCCGGCTTTGGAGAATTTATGAGTAGCATTCAAACTCATCATTCTAAACTCTGGTTTGCAGGACAAAATAAGAACTGGAAACTGGCCGACTTTGAAGTGCACGAAATAATGGAAGCTATTGAAGCTATTCAGAAATACCAAACTGAACGAAAGGAAAGCCAACTAATAGGAATGATAAATCCTGCATTAGACAGCATTAACAGTGCTATAAAACAGCAAGATCTTTTTTTATTCAAAAGCAGCTATACCTTGCTTACAAGCACCTGCAATAATTGCCATCATGCAGCCGACTTTGAATTTAATGTGGTTAAAATTCCCGACAATCAACCTTTCAGTAATCAAGACTTTAAAGCTAACGGAGCAAAGTAGTGTACAGGTGATCGCAAAACTTCTTCTGCAACTTGATTTAATTAGTTCATTTTTTTGAGACTTTTTTAAAGCTAATCGTATCCGTAAAATGAAAACTTCTGAGCAGGGTATCTTTACCAGGCTCTAAGTGTTGCAGATGAATTTTTCCCTGGCCTGGTGTAAAAACTACAAAGAGAGTTTGCCAGCATGAAGGAATTAATTTTACATTTGGAAAATTACTTTAAACCAAAAAAGTATGGACAGAATTTTAGTTTTAATCACGCTTTCAGACAGTGGAATAGCAACCATCAAATCAACTCCTGATTTGCCAAAAAAAGAAATGGAATTTGTGAACCAATGGAAGCAGGAAAATATTCTGGAGAGTTTTTTTATTTCTGTGTCAAAAAAAGATGCTGTTCTGATCTTTCAAAATGTAGATGAAGCCAGGGCAAAAGAATTGATAGCAATATTGCCTTACTTCCCTTATATGGCAAAGATTGAATACCATCATTTAAACAAGCAGTTTTAAAAGAAAAACAAAATAACAGTTCGCATTTTTTAGCTGAAGCATTTATATTAGCTAAGCTTATTTTTTAGTAGAAGGGATTCCAGCCTTAAGAAGTATATCCACTATTACCTAAAGATAGCGCTACCAAACTAACCTCCCCACTGCCCCAGAGTAAAGTAGTTAGCATAGCAGTATCCTTTTATTCCCATTAATACGAAGAAGAAAAAGATGTTTTACAAATAAATACTATATTTAAAACCTATTTTGATTTTTTGTAACATTA
>CAZDHQ010000039.1:0-10229 GCA_964505135.1 uncultured Ferruginibacter sp. | reverse complement strand
GCAATATTTTATTAATTACCTGGCAAAGTGCTCAATAAAAAATCGCCAGCAAAAAGATATAGGGTAAAGGGTTACCGGGGTTGGCCCCGATATAAATAAAAATTAACCAAGCAAATAATATAAGTATGAAACCCGGTGCCATCATTCTCTTTTTTTTATCCATCGTATTACACGTTATTCCACTTCAATCCAACGCCACCAAACGATTTGTACGGGAAGGTTATACCAGGTCGGGTGAATTAAATTGGAACAATGCCAGCGGAGATTTATTCAATATCTTGTCAATATCGCAGCCGGGGGATACCATTTGGGTAGCTAAGGGAACCTATAAACCAACCGCTGGTACCGACCGTTACTCTAGCTTCTTGTTAAAACAAGGCGTGGTTTTACAGGGAGGTTTTAAAGGCAATGAAACTTATTTATATGAACGTGTAATTGGTGACAATCCCACTATTTTGAGTGGTGATATTGATACAGTGGGTAACAATGACAGTTATCATGTAATCCAAAGATATTTTGGAAATCTTGTGCTCACTTCAGCAACAGTATTGGATGGTTTTATCATCCAGGATGGCAGGGCAGATTCGCCAAATTTAGATGCAAATTCTGACGGTGCTGCTATGTATCTTATAAACTGCTCGCTCACCATCAGCAACTGTAAATTTATTTCCAATTATTGCAGTCAGAACGGTGCGGTGATATATCTGTCAAACGGAAGCCCCACTTTTACAAACTGTGATTTCTCATCCAATACAGCAGGTTCTGTCGGTGCTGTGTTTTATTTAACAGGTACCGGGGATGTTAGCATTACACAATGTAATTTCATTAATAACAGCAGTACTTTTTCTTCTGTTTTGTGGGCAGAAGCATTTATACAAGTATCCATATCGGCGTCAATTTTTAAAGAAAATAAGACCAAGTACTTGACTGCATTATACTTTTCTACCAACTATACTGAGAACCACAAGATTGACAACTGCCTTTTTATTCAAAATTTTATAGAGGGGTCTGTAACCCTAAGTGAGCCAACAACCATTTTCAGCGAAAACATATTACTTACGGTAGTTAATTGCAATTTTTATGATTCCACTGCGTTGCCAGGCATACAACATGCTGCGGTTGGTGGAGGGGGAAGGTATTTTAATTGTATTTTCCAGGGCAATGATCATATGGTTAGTGGCTCATCTTACATACAAATTTACAACTCAATAATACAAGGAGGATTTCAAGGCTGCCAGAACTGCCCCGGAAGTAATGGAAATGTTGATCCATTATTTTCAAATATCAGTGACCTGGATGGCCCTGATGATATATTAGGCACTGCGGATGATGGTATGCGGCTAAGTGCCTACAGTGCAGGTATAGATGCAGGGCTGGACAGCTTATTTACATCACCCGATATAACAGGAGCTTCGCATGGTCTTGATGAAGGAATAGATATTGGAGCCTATGAAGGTGGTGTTTGTATAGGAACAGTCAGCAGCCGGCTTTATGTGGATTCATCTGTTAGTGGAGGCAACGGAAGCGGCGACAGCTGGCAAAATGCAATAGCCGATCTGAAGTTAGCTTTGAATGTAGCAAAATCCTGTAGTGGTGTTACTGAAATATGGACTGCAAAAGGCACTTACAAACCAACCTCCACCTCAGATCGAAACCGCTATTTTTCTATGCTGAACGGGGTAAGTATTTACGGTGGTTTCCAGGGAAATGAAACCGCACTCAACCAGCGCAACCATCGCAAATACATTACTACCCTTAGCGGAAATATTGATAAAACCGGTAACGCAGATTCTTACAACGTTATCAAAAACCTGAACCTTAATAGTACTGCCCAATTAAACGGCTTTACCATTACCAATGCAAATAATGAAATAGGACAAGGTGGTGCAGTTTATAATACTAAATCAAGCCCGGTATTCAAGTTTTGTATATTCAAAAATAATTTCACCAGTTATTCCGGAGGAGGTATGTACAACAACTTAAATTCAAGCCCCCTGGTGTTGAATTGTGTTTTTGCCAATAATACCGCTACTGGTGGTGGAGGTATGTTTAATTTCCAAAATTCTAACCCGGTGTTACGTAATTGCGTACTGGTTAATAATACTTCTTTAGCAAACGGGGGTGGCATGTCCAATGGATCCAATTCCAATCCCACCTTGATCAATTGTAACATCGTATCAAACATCGCCACCGGAAATGGAGGTGGTTTATATAACGTGGCTTACACAAACCCTGTAATTACCAACTGTATTTTCTGGAGCAATGGTGGAACTAACAAAGAAATAGTGAATGCAACCGTAACAGATATCCCTGTAGTATCATACTCCGATGTTCAGGGAGGATACAGCCCTTGTACCAGTTGTGCTGACTACAACATTGCACCACAATTTCTAAAAGATTTTAATTGGGCTGGCGCCGATAGTGTTTACGGCACAGTAGATGATGAAATGCATTTAGGGAATCTCAGTCCCTGTTTAAATACCGGCAATAGTGCAGTGGTGGTAGATTCATTGGATGTAGCAGGTCAGCCACGCATACAGAATGGCACAGTGAATATTGGCGCTTACGAAAATATGTACCTGATCACATTGAATAGTGGCAACTGGAATAATCCTACTAACTGGAATTACCAGCGGGTACCGCTTGCAAGCGATCTTGTGTATATTAAAGCCGGGCATGTTATTCAACTGAATCAACCCAATGGTGTTTGCAAAAGTATACTGGTGCAACCCGGTGCAAAATTGAATCTTGTGTTGCCGGGAACTTTGCAGGTGCAGTAAATAAATAAATTCTATGGTAATATGGCGCAAGATTGGTCGTTATTAAATCAATGTCTTCAAAAGGATAAGCTTATATTTCGTACTGCAGGTTACAACAAAGTGCAAAAGCAGCAGCAGTCAGTAATATATCATTCATGATATCGTTGCTGATAAAAGCTGTGATCACTTCTTGCCATAAAACTTCAAAAATAATTATCTTCATCGATCTGGTATAAAAGCGTACACAGGCAACTCATTGTTACGTTATCACCAGTATTTTGTGTTTGATAAAAATATAGGCAACAAATATGAAGAGCAATAAGCAGAGATTTAATTGCAACGACAGAAGCGTTTTCGCAAAGGCAATAACAATTGTATTGCTGTTATTTACTTCTACTTACAGTAACGCACAAACGATTTTGAAGGCAGGAGAGCTACAACTGGAGATTAATGGGCAGGGAGTTGTAACGGATATTACTAATACCATGGCTGGTAAAAATTTGCTGGCAAAGGATACCGCTGCGCCCTTGCTTACGCTGGTGAGTAACAATATTCGTTACCTGCCAACAACAGCATCGTATAATAGAGCACAACAAAAGATCAGCCTGGCTTATAAGCCTGCAGGCGTGAGCATCGAGATAAGGGTGCAGCAAAAGCCCGGCCATTTGGTATTTGAGATTATCAAAGCAACACCTGCTGAAAAAATAGATGCCGTAGTGTGGGGGCCTTATCCAACAATAATCAGCAAAACAATAGGAGAGGTGATTGGCGTAGTGAGGGACGGCAGTACTGCGGTGGGCATACAAGTGCTCAATATTAAAACACTGGGAGGTGATTATCCCAATAAGGAAGGCAGTACAGATCAGCGGGGCATAGCGGCGGTGGCTAAACCCTGGGGCAGTGTGCTGCAGGCTTACTGTACTAACCGTAACCGAAGCAGGCATGTAGATGCATGGGGTGGCCAGTTTAAAAACATGCCGGTGGCTGCTATGCCCGGTGAAACAGTAGTGGGTAGTAAGATAGCCTTCTTCACCTGCGATGAACCTGCAACGCTTAACAGGCTGGAACAGATTGAGCTGGCAGAAAACCTTCCGCATCCAACTATGAAGGGTGTATGGTTCAAGAAGTCGCCATTCTTTGGCCGGTCGTATATCATCTCTTCTTTTAATGAACAGAACGTGGATGAAATGATTGGTTACACAAAGAGAGCTGGTTTAATTTCCTTGTACCATGAAGGGCCTTTTACAAGCTGGGGTCATTTTATTTTAGACAGTGCACAGTTTCCTCATGGCAAGGCAGGCTTAAAACAATGCGTGGATAAAGCACACGCCAACGGTTTGCTGATGGGCATGCATACGCTTACTAATTTTATTAATACCAATGATCCATACATTACACCGGTACCGGATGATCGGCTAAGCGTTACCGGTAGTACCGCTCTTACAAAGGATATTGATGCTGCAGCAAAAGAGATAGAAGTGGCTTCACCTGAATACTTTAACCAGCAGCAGGGCAATAGCCTGCATACTATTAAAATTGGAAAGGAACTCATTCGTTATAAATCGGTAAGCAGCACAGCACCTTATATCATTACTGACTGCCAGCGGGGAGCCTTTGGCACCATAGCTGCGCCGCATAAGGCAGGCGATATTGCAGGCAAACTGCTGGATCATCCTTATGAAGTATTCTTTCCTGATATCAACATGCAAAGAGAAACAGCCAAAAATATTGCTGCATTAATGAATGAAACCGGCATTGATCACTTGGATTTTGATGGCATTGAAGGAGGCCTTGCAGCAGGACAGGGAGATTATGGAACGGAGCTGTTTGCAAAGGATGTGTTTGACAATGTGAGGCATGAATTTATTTGTGGCACCAGTCGCAGCCTTACGTTTTTCTGGCATATGTGTTCTTACTATAACTGGGGCGAACCCTGGTATGGTGGTTTTAATGAAAGCATGCAACAGTACCGGATAGATAACCAGGGTTTATTTGACCGGAATTACATGCCGCATATGCTGGGCTGGTACCTGCTCTCAGAAAATACAACTTTATCCGAGATGGAATGGATGCTGGCAAGATCAGCAGGTTACGACGCTGGCTTTGCGATGGTGATAAAACCTGAATCCATTAGAAAAAATCCGCTGGCACTAAACCTGCTGGATGCTATCCGGGAATGGGAAACAGCACGTAATAGCAAGGCTTTTACAGCGGTACAACAGGAGCGTTTAAAGAATCCAAAAAATGAATTTCATTTAGAGAAGATTACAGATGGTAAGTGGAGTTTAACACAATATGCAGCTTCGCCTGTATTGGTGAGAGAAAAATTTATCCGTCAACCCGGTGAACCAACTTATAGTACCTGGAAATATGAACAGGAGTGGAAAGATCAACCATTACAGTTCAGGCTGGTGGTAAAAGGTAAAGAGGGCACTGTAAGCAATGTTAAAATGCAACTGGATAATTATGCTGAAATAAAACTTCCTGTAGAACTCAGCGCAGGCGAAACAGTCATTTGTGATGGCACTGCAACACTAAAGATATATGATGCGAAAGGTAAACTGAAAGACAGTTTGCAATTGCCAGCAACACCACCTTTAGTAGCTGTCGGCAGCCATAGCATCATCATTGATAATGTTTTTGGTGGAGATGAACCACCCCAAATTGAGCTGCAATTGAAAGGGATGCTGGAGAGTGAGGTTTGTGAGGCTAAAAACTAAGATTCCTGTATCAACAAATACATGAAAAATTTATATTTCTTAATTGTTGTTATTTTATCGTACTGTTTCACTAGCTGTTCTCCTACAGATAAAACGAGCAGGGCATTATCAAAAAGCTATTTTGCTGTCAATAAAAAAATTGACTTAAAAATTTCCGGCATTAATAAAGATGTATTCTATGTTTTGATTGTCAATCAACAAAACCAATCATTTGGTCTGGTTGAATCAAATGTGGTTAATGTTAATGGGCATCTTTCACCAGATAAAAGGCCGTATAAATTTTATTCAGGTTCCTTTATTAAAAAAGAAGATTCATTATTGTTACGGTACAATCTCAACAGGAAGCCGCTTTATATGAAAGACTTTATTGTAGAAAGGTCTAACAGTACTTTTAGCTTTTTATATAACAATGGCATGGATAGTATAATCTTAAAAAGGAGAGAGGAGAATTTTTAAATCATTTCTCTAAATGATTTATTCTTACCTGCAGCACTTTTTCTTATCATGGTGTAAAACAAAAGCTGATGCGTACGGCCGGGTAACCATTAGTATTAGTCAACTGGTGAGTGCAAAAGCAATTCACTAATCCAATCCCAGCCGTTATTGATCCATTTATCAAATAAGGTCATGTGAATTTTATTTTCTTTAGGATAAAAATCATAAAGTACTTCATACGATTCATCATCAAAAGCCAGGATAGTGTAGCACCTTTTCTTTTCATTGTACCAAAACCAATCGCCGAATTTGTTTTTCAATTTTGGGTACAATTGGTTTTCAAAATTCCTGTAATGGCCAGGCAGGTTGGATTTAAGATTTGGATTTTTGGGTAACATATTGATTGATTATTTCTAAATCAATATTAAGTCATTGGTGAAACTTGTGTTATAGTAATAGTTCGATATTAGTTTTCTTTCTGCCAGCGGCTTCTTCCCAATTTAAGGCAGGCTATACAATAAAATTTTCAGGAAAAAATCACAATGACTGGCTTGAGCCGGGAAGAAGATGCTGCAAGAATGAAGGTAGTTTATGATGCCCGGATAAGAAAGGTTGGCTGAAAGATATTTGTTATTAGTGCGTCTTTTTTTTTCTTTGGTAAGACTAATCATTAAACCAAGGTTACTATTCCATTGTGTGATGTTAGCTGCAGAAGCTTCACCAATAATAAAACTTGCAAAACCACTGCCGTCTGCAGCAACGTTTAAATAAGAAATATTGTTGGCAACATTGGGAATAGAAATTCTGCTGGCGTCTAACGGTACAGCCATCCATGGAGATAAATTGATTGCTGCCCGCAAGTGTTTAAGCCTGTCATTTATATTGATACTGTAATAAAAGTGGATCTTTCATTAAGAGTGAAGGACAGATACTGCATAATAAAAGCTCTTGCAAAATAAAATCTGTATTTCAATTACTGTAATTGCTAAGGATAGTAATCAAAAGGAAGCATGTTTGCTATCTTTTCAGCTTTTTGCCAGTGTAAAAGTGTAATCAATTCACGGGGAGAAGTATAAACACCGCTTTGCATTATGTGAATGGGTTGATGGTTAACCAGGTAAATGGCTGATTGAATTCCGTCGGACTTTGGATAACGTTTATAGAGTACTTCCAGTTTGTTTTCAAAATAGAAGCGCATGGTTTGGTCATTATCCAGGGTTAGCAGGCTATCTAGAGAAGATAGATTGACAAGTTGTGTAAGCGTGTCTTCCTGTTTTAATACTCTCTTATAATACTTTGCTGAATCTTTTGAAACAGCCGCTTCGACTGCTAAAGTTTTTATCCTCAATTTTTCCGTATTTATTTTTTTGGAATAACCTGCGAGGTAAAACCCCTGTTCATCCCAATCGCCTTTATACACACATCGCATAAAATGAAGCAGGGAACCATAATACACTTCTTCCCGGTTTTTCTTCCATAGTTTTTTCTTTTCATCGGAAGCGGCTGTCATTTCCTGGAAAAAAGGGTATCCATTATAAACTAATAGTTGGTTATTGAAATTGATGGTAAACTCTGAAAGTTGGAAGCGCACCACATAACCCAGCGCTTTGTTTTCAATTATAAGTGGTTCTTCTGCTCTTACCTGCAGTTTATTGGCTTTCTCAGAAAACCAAAACCTGAGCACTTCATGATTCAGCAGGCGGCATTCATTTGCATTGGGTATATCTCCGATAAAATTTTCTAAAAATAAGTTGCCCCATTTTTCCCAGCCGTCTTTTTGAAAAGGCTGCACGGTAACTTCGGAAAGTTGTACTGATTGTTCTGCCAATTTGATCACCAGATTTTGAGGGTAGTTTTGGCTTGAAACAGGAATTGCAGCCGTTTTAAACCCAATGGCCGAAACAATAAGTTCATAATTACCGGAAGGAAGATTGCTGAGCATAAATTTTCCTTCTTTATCTGTAGTGGCTCCCTTAGAGCTGCCGTTTATATAAACGCTACAGTTGATAACGGGGGTATTTTGAATACTATCTATTATACGCCCCGAAAGAGAATAGTTCGTTTGTGCCTGTACCTGCTGAGTAATTACTGTAGCAAGAAAGAGTACTACGCTATAGCTTAAACATTTTGCACATTGTTTTGCTAAAAATATTTTGTAGGTAATTACATCTTCTTGCATCTGCAGTTTTTTTATTACATGGATCTTTTTAAAAGAGCAATACTCCTTTTAGTTGACGGTTCCACTTCAAATATAAGGTACATTTTATTGCCTTAGTTCATTGAAGCTTTTGCATTAGATAGGGCTTTTTTGGCGGTATTTATATTGTAAACGCAGACACTAAAGTACCGGTACAGGATGCGCTGGCACAAAACATCAATAAAAGGAAAGGTGAATAAGCAAAAATTGGAATCGTCCATCATAAGATGATAATGGGAAATGGTTCTGCTTTTATTAATTGACTGTAACTGGTGCTGTTTAAAAGGTATTCGTTATTTTAAATTGCTGTGTTACTCTAATCCTGCTGCCGGCAGTTGAACTTCTATAGCGCATCCTTTACCGGGTGATGAAACTATCTTTGATTTGCCGCCGTGAGCCTTTACTCTTCTGCTGATGTTTTCCAGCCCAATACCTTCTTTTTTTACTTTTGGGTCAAAACCTATCCCATCATCCTTTATATACAATAGTATGTCCTGTGCATTGAGGGTTAAATTTATTACGGCTGATGAAGCTGCCGCATATTTTATAATATTGCTAAACTGTTCCTGGATAATTCGATAGCAGGTAAGCTGTAAATCTCTATTGCACTCTTCTATTGCTTCGTTTACAGATATTGTAACATTGAGTGTACCTTCAGCATTCATATTATTCACAAGTTCTGATATTTTTGCTGCCATGGTTTTTCCGGATGATGCTGAAGGAGCAAGACGATGTGAAAGTCTTCGCAATTCAATAATGGCATCATTCACGTATTGCTTTACGTTTTTAATCAATTCATAGGCCTTTGGCTTGTTGTCTAAATTCTTATTTGCAATTTCAAGAAACATTAGTGATGCGGCCAAAATTTGCTTTACATTATCATGCAGTTCCATCCCAATCTGGGTACGTTCGTTTTCCTGTGCATTGATTACCGCTTTGTTTATCCTCGCTTCTTCTGCCAGGCGTTCTGTTACATCAATAAAAGAACCGATACTAGCAGGGGCATCATTGTAAATGATATTAGAGACAATTATTTCAATGTTACGGAAAGCGCCATCATTCCTTATTAATCTTACATTAAAATGACTAGTTGCATGTTGAACATCATCATTATCCAGGCTCTGCTGCAAAGCATCCAGGTCATCTTCATGGATAAGGTCTCTCATGGAGTAACCTTTAACTAATTCAGCTTTTTTATATCCGGTAAGATTTTCAAAACCAGGGTTTACGTACAAAAAATGTTGGTTTTGAAATATAAAAACGCCGGCTGGCGTTTGTTCAATAAGTGTACGGAATTTTTCTTCACTCTCTTTAAGTTCTTTTTCTGCTTTTAGCTGTTCAGTAATGTCCCGGGCAAGCGATAGTATTGCATTGCGTTGGTTATAGATTACCCTATGAGAGGTAATTTCCATTTGCATCACATTGCCTGCTTTATCCAGGTGCCGCCAAATGCCCCGGGCAAGTGGCTCATCACCAGCCCTCATTCGCACAGCAAACTGTTTAATTCTTTCATGATCTTCTTTTGGCCGATAGTCCAATACGGTCATGACATTCCATTCTTCACGTGTATAACCATATTTTTTTATGATGGCTTCGTTTACGTCAATTACCCGCAATGTTTCAGTATCCCATAACATGATAAAGGCAGGCGAATTATTAAAGAGGTAGCGATATTGCTCTTCAGATTTTCTGATAGTTCTTGCTGCCTGCTTTTGACTGGTAATATCCCTGGCAATTTTTGAAGCTCCTACTATGCTGCCGGCGCTATTTTTAATGGGAGATACAGTTAATTCAATGTCTATTAAGGTTCCATCTTTTTTCCTGCGTTGGGTTTCGTACAGTTGCGTTGTTTTTCCTTCAGCCAATTTTGCAAGTATCAGTTCTTCTTCGTGTTGCCGTTCTGTGGGTATGATTACCAAAATATTCTTCCCCAGCATTTCATCAGCACTATATCCAAAAATTCTTTCCGCTGCAGCATTCCAACTGGTAACCGTGCCATTTAAATCCTTACTGATTATCGCATCATTCGAAGACTGAATAATGGAGGTAAGCAGGCTTTGTTTTTCATATATTTTTTTACGTTCACTTATATCCCTGAATATGGAAATATACCTTCCA
>CAZDHQ010000038.1:0-13294 GCA_964505135.1 uncultured Ferruginibacter sp. | reverse complement strand
TTGCCTAGTTTTGACTCATGAGATTGTAGTATTCCATTTTTTGTAACATTCAAATTTGGCTTAAAGTATAATTCAATTAGCCTATTCCTGTCTTTTGAATCATGACTAAATGAAAATTTTAAATCATCATTTATGGTTAGGCTGGCTTTTTGATTTGTCCAATTAAATGATTTTGGCGAAGGGAATCTAGAAGCCAGGTCTATCGGTTGGTAACCGCTAAGTGGTAATTGATCCTGATCATCGTTGCCGTAAATTTGATGTAGCGAAGAAATGAACTCTTTAACATTTTGATGTTTTGTTTGATCATATTTAGATGAAAAGAAGGAGACCTGCAATCCTCCATCTTCAAAAATATTGATTGCAATTGCGGGAAAAATACCTGCCTCGTAATTGTCGAAAAATTTTGTTGCAACTACAAAGAATTTTCCGTCAACACCTACATCCGAATAAAAGAAAAAATCATCTTGAGGCAAACTATCAAGATCGATGTTAAATAAATCCTGAACCGAATTAATCTCATGATTGCTTTTTTTGCCATTCTGTTTGTTCAAGCTTTGCCTTTGGTTTTGGTCCGGAGCATTTTTTTTAGTCGCAGTTCTACTACGTGCCAAGAAAGAAATTAGGTATACTAAACCGACCACTACCAAACAAAAGATAATATACTCAGGACTACGAGTTGTAACCTTTAATATTTCTATACCCAAGAAAACTTTCAGAAGAATTCCCATATTATTATCCGTAAGTATGCTTTATGATTCTTAATTGGCGGGAACAATCAAGCTATTACTAAGATAGTCCTTTACCACTTACTACAAATCACATTTAAGAATTTTACCTATGTATTTGCTGATAAACAACAAAAAAATTAGCTGCCGGCCCCATTATTGAAAAATATAAACCGCTCATGGGCAGTGGATAGCCCCGACAACTGTTGCCATTGTTACATTTGCCCACAGACCCAAAATACCTTCTTCATTTAATACCCATTCGCTTTTAATTTACCGATATTAACCTGCGCCTTTTGGCACAATAAAATTTGTATTAATATTGAGATGATGAAAGTGATTCAGTTTACCATACCGGTGGCTAAGGACAAGAGCATTCATGTGCAGGAAGATCTGCTGCCGCATTTCTATGAACACCTGCACCGCCACCACGAAATACAAATTACCTGGGTGATAAAGGGCGAAGGCACACTGATTGCGGGCAACTACATGCAGCCTTTTGAACCGGGTGATATTTTTATCATTGGCGCTAACCAGCCTCACCTGTTTAAGAGTGATGCGGTGTATTTTGAAAAGAACAGCAAACAGCAAATTCATTCACTCAATATTTTTTTTAATCACCGTGGCTTTATTACTTCTTTGCTTGAGTTTCCGGAAATGCGGAACATCAAAAAATTTACTGACCTCTGCCTGCACGGTTTTAAAGCAAGTGAACAAAATGCCAAAGCAATTGCAGATGCGATGATGAAAGTTCAGCATGCAACATCTGCTTATCGCCTGGCGGCTTTTATTGAACTGCTGCAACTGATGGCTAACCTGAAAGACTGGCAATACCTGAACAGTGAATCGTTTGAATATGCCATTTCTGATTCGGAAGGCTTGCGGATGAATGATATTTACCAGTACACCATGAAACACTACACAGAGGATATTTCACTGGAAAGAATTGCCGCTGTTGCTTATTTAACACCACAATCTTTTTGCCGCTATTTTAAAAAGCATACACAAAAAACCTTTGTGAATTTTTTAAATGAAGTGCGTATCAACGAGGCCTGCAAACGCTTTATGGAGCTGGACTTTGACAGCATTGCCACTATTGCCTACCAAACGGGTTTTAATAATGTGGTTACTTTTAACCGGGTGTTTAAAAACATAACAGGCAAGAGCCCACGGGAATACATTAAGGAGTACCACAAAAAAAGTTAGCCGGCGCATCATGCGGAATAAAAAAGGATCCCACGAAAGGAATCCTCTAAACTAAAACGACTGATTAAAATTTAACACTTACAGGCTGTGTAGCCCGCCGGCAGCAAGTGTGCTGGCGGACCGTTTACAGCAAGCCTTTTTTCTCCCTTGGGGTACAGTCTTACGCCTTTATAGGGGCAGATGGAACTGGACTAGAAACGGGGGTTCCCTTTTCGCTGTTACCCGTTTGGGCACAGCAAAAATGGTTTTTTAAAAGTAGGCAAGGGTGGCGATAAATTATAATAATATATTGCCTTAAAGTGTGCAAATTTTATCATGAAATACCGGGGGCATCACCTGCTATAGCGGTGTACAATGTAAAAGGGCCCTTATAAAAAGGCCCTTTCAAATTAAAACGAATGATTAAAATTTTGGTATTACTGATCCCACCAAAGCCTGTCTGTAAGCTGCGCAGACTGCTGGCTCTGGGGGTTAGCAATTTTTTCTACCTGTGGATATAGCAACCTTCTTGGAATGCTGCTGAGCAATGCGTTTGGAACCGGGCTTAATAATGGGAATCCTGTTCTTCTCCAGTCGGTATAATTTTCTACCGATAAAAAATCGGCTGTGGATTTTTCTTCCATGATTCTCTGCAGGGCATTCGTTGCCGTTAGTTTTCTTGAAGCAATGTATTGCTCTGCAGCAGCCGAAGCCACACCTGTTTTTTCCATGTGTGAGCGGATCATATCTTCGTACACAGGGGCTGCTGCTTCGTAGCCAGACTTAATTAAAGTAGCTTCTGCCTTTAGCGCCAATGCTTCAGAATAATTCACTATGTAATTGTAGGCACCTGCATCGCTGTACAGCGGACCGGGAATAGAATAGGATTCTAAATTGCCGATGTCCTGTGTACCAATTTGCCTGCCATGGTAAGGGCCAAACTGTGGATCTGGCGAAGCAGCAGGACTAACGAGTACGGTTAAACGAGGATCATTTCTTGATTTTAACGAATCTACCACGTAAGAAGAAAGCACCAGCGTGGAGCCGGGTGAAAAAGTAAGGTACCATGGATTTTCGTTGCCTGCAGCACCTGTGTAGGTAAACTTCAAATCATCATCATTGCTTTCCATTCCGTTTGCCAGCGCCTGTAATGCAAGATCTGCCTGGGCTGCAGCAGTATGGCCAGGCGCCTTTGTCAGGTGCATGTAATAACGTGCCTTTAATGTGTAGGCCAGTTTTTTCCATTTCTCCATATCGCCGCCGTAGAAATAATCATCTGCACCGGGATACCTGGCGCTATTTTTTGCAATATCTGCAATGCCGGCATCCAGGAGGCTTTGGATAGTATTATAAATATCTTCCTGCTTATCATACACAGGTGTGAATATTGATGCACCCTGCAATGCCTGGGAGTATGGCATATCGCCCCAAAAATCTGTACCGGTACCTAACGAATAAGCGGTAAGAAATTTGGCAATGGCTGAATAGTTATAACTTTCTTTTGCTTCCGCCTTTGCATTCAGGTTTTTTAAATTATTGAGGCAGGTGGTGTATAAGTTACTCCAGTCGCCATCCATCTGTGCATTTACCAAAAAGTAAGTGCCATCATTGGGTAATGTTTGGTTTAAGCAAACTGCCTGTGTGTAATGCAATGACAGTACTGAAGCGTATCCACCATACAAGGATTGAGCAATGGCCAATTCCACCGGTGCCAGTATCAATGATTCCTGCACATCCGTTGGGTTATTGGGATTATCATTTACATCTATAAATTTTTTGCAGCCGGTACCAACCAGTGTAACCATGGCCGTTACTATGATGATTATTTTTTTCATTGTAACCAGTTTAATTGATTTAGAATGTCACCTTTAATCCGAAATTAACTGAACGGGATGTGGGTGATGAGAAAGAATAGATACCCTGTGCACCATTGGATGAACCGAATGAACTTACTTCAGGATCACCACCCGTAAAATGCGGTGCATAAATCCATAGGTTTCTTCCGGTGAAAGTGATGGCTGCAGATTTAAATGGTGTATGGGCCAGTAATGATGGTTTAAATTCATAGCTAAGACTTACATTTCTCAACTTAATATAAGTACCATCCTGCATTACATTCTCAAGCAAGCCTCCAAAGTTTTGGTAATAGGTCTGCATGTCTGCGGCCACTGTATTGGGCTTCCCATCTACTTCACTCACGCCTTTAAATACAGTGGGTTGGCGGTTTTCAGATGCTTTGTTTACGCCATAGAAAGTACCATATCCGTCAACGTTATTTTCTATATCACCACCTTTTTTCATGTCAAAGAAAAAGCTGAGGCTGATTTGTTTGTAACGTAATGTATTGTTTAAACCTGCAATCCAATCTGGTGTAATGTTACCTACAATGCCATCTACATCATCCCTGATGGGCAAGCCATTTGCATCCAGTATCAATTCTCCTGCTGCATTTCTTTTCATTCTTGCACCATACTTTACACCGTAAGGCTGGCCCACGATGATCTGTGTAAAACCATTGCCCAGTTGATCTGTACCGGGATAGAGTGCCAACACTTTATTCCTGATCTTGCTAAAATTAAAAGTAAGATCCCAGCTAAATTTGCTTGTTTTTACAGGTGTAGCATTTAATAAAACTTCCACCCCTTTGTTTTCGATGCTGGCTGTATTAACAGTTGTACCGGTAAATCCTGTGGACGGCGCAATGGCCACTCCGGGTATTATACCATCCACTGTTTTCTTATTGAAATAAGAAACTTCCAGTCCGATTCGGTTTTGTAACAATTTTGTTTCAAAGCCTACTTCATATTCATTCAAACGCTCGTTCTTTAAATTGGGGTTACCCAATGTAGAACTCAACAGGAATCCAGCCTGGCCAAGATAAGGGAAGCTAATATTGTTAATAGTAGCAGAGTAATAAGGCGTGGTAAGTGAATAGGGGCCTACACCATCGTTACCTACAGTGGCATAAGACACACGGAACTTAGCAAAATTCACCACTTCCTTTAAGGACGAAGAAAATAATTCAGACAGGATGAAGCTGGCTGCCGCAGAGCCATAAGGATAAAAGCTTTTGTCTTTTGATAACACAGAACTTCCATCATACCTGCCGGTTAAAGAAAGTGATAACAAGTTGTTGTAATCAATATTTGCCTGTGCATAGAATCCAACTTTTCTTGTAAGATAATGGCTTTCGCTTGCTGTGATAGTAGAAGCAGCGCTGATATTATCAAAACCGTCAATAGAAAGCCCCACACCTCTTTCATTGTGATACTGGGTATAGGTTGAAATGATATTGTTTCCAAGCAAAAGATTTACATTAAACTTACCAAAGCGCTGGTTAGCATTGGCGATAAAGTCATGGTTAAACTGCCGGAAATTAATATTCTGTTCGGATATACGTCCGGGTGAGGCCAAAGTATTACTTGGTGATTCTTTGTATTTATCCTGTTCCCCATAAATATCCGCACCAAATCTTTCTGTAAAGGTTAGCCATTTAGCAGCTGTGTAGTTAAAGGTCATTACCGGGATAAAACGATTTACCACAGACTTGTTATAAATATTATCCAATACCCACCATGGGTTATTCCTGGAAAAACGATAAAGCCGTTGTGTACCATCAGCATTCAAGTATGGAAATGGATTCCATGATACGGGTCCTGCAAATACGGTCCACAAAGGATTTTCCAGCACATAACCTTCTGGCATACGGTCGTTGTCTGTATTGCTATAGTTAATTTGAAACGTACTGTTGAAATCCTTTGTTATTCTTGTAGAATACTTTGAAAAGAATGTGTGGCGCTGTAATCCTGTTTTAGGAACACTACCATCCTGTTTCAAAAAAGAGTAAGACATGAAATAACTGCTGCTGTTGCCACCACCATTCACACTTATCGTGCTATTGGAGGTAACACCTGTTTTGAAAAACAAATCGCTTAAATCGTAACGAGGAGCTGGCGCACCATTTATTTTTAAAGTATCCATCAGTGGCCCCCACGATAAGCTTGTTTTCTGTGTATCGCCATCAAAGAAAACACCTCTTGATCCTTGGGCATACTTCGTTTGACGCTGTGGTAACAAAGGTTTTTCAAAAGAGAGATCAGAAGAAAAACCGATAGTTGGCTTTTTATCAAGTCCACCACTTTTGGTTGTGATGATTACCACACCTCTTGCACCTGCAGAACCGTACAATGCAGTGGCAGCAGCACCTTTAAGGATATTTACATTTTCAATAATGGAGGGATCAATATCTACTAACCTGTTACTGCCGGGCCCTGCATTAAGGTTACCGGTTTCATCATTGTTGATGGGAACACCATCCACTACAATCAGTGCCTGGTTATCTCCATAGATAGAAGTGGCCCCACGAATTACAATCCTGGCTGAACTGCCCGGAGCACCTGACGAACTGGTGATTTGTACACCAGCTACTTTACCTGCCAAACCGTTTACAATATTGCTTTCTTTTGATCTTACCAGCTCATCCCCTTTAACTTCCTGTGTGCTGTATGTCAGATTTCTTTTTTCTCGTTTAACACCTAAAGCAGTTACTACTACCTCTTTTAAGCCAACATTATTTTGTTTAAGTACTATGTTGATTGATGTTTTTCCTGCTGTTTCCACCTCCTGTGCTTGGTACCCCACAGCGGAAACAACTAATACGCCTGCATTTGAAATACTAAGCGTAAAATTCCCCTCCCTGTCTGTAGTGGTTGCTTTACGTGATTTTTTTTCCTGTACTGTAGCACCGGAGAGTGCATTGCCTGAGGCATCGGTAAGTTTACCGGTGATGGTTTTGCTCTGTGCCATTGTTAATTGGTTAATCAACAGGAACAAAAGCACACCCACCAATTTTGAAAATTTTCTCATAATAGTTTAATTAGTGTGATGAAATACTTGAAGCTGCAATCGTATAAATATAAATGTTCAACTGACACTTAAAATTAAATGGTAAGACTTCAAAGCACTTTGCGCAAATTGCCCGGCTATTTACCTATTTTATCTTTTTGTTAAATGAAGAAATGAAGTAGGGTTGAAAGAATTTTCTATTAACACTTGTTAATGATGCGTAGTTATTTGCAACGGAAGCACGGAGATATTTATTGATGTGGGACTCTCAATACATTTACAGAAAATGGTTTGCAGGTGAGATGGATTTGATCTTTACCTGAAGCAATTTTTTCTGTTACCGGAATATATTGCAGCGGATGTTCAAAACTGTTTTCCGCCTCGCCGGAAGGTGCAGTTATGCTGGTGAGTATTGCTGAGTTATTTTTTAGTTGCGTATTGTTTAGTTGAATACCGGCAGTACAGCTTTGAGCAGACGCATTCACCATTTTCACAATAATATCGCCGTTACTGTCTTTACCTGCGATGGAGAAAAATGGCTGCGGTGGTGTGTAGGTCATCAACAATTTATCATCCAGGTAGCAGTCTACTTTTTCTGTACCTACTTCAATGCGGATATCATACCAGCGGTTGGTTTCAATTGGCTTTTCTAATTTAAATTGATTGGTGATGCCTGCCACATCAAATCCATTGGTAACACTTTCAAATACACAGTGGCTATTCCACCAGCTACCGATATGTGCACGCATTTGGGTGTTACTATCAATTACTGCAAATGGGATGATGAACGCATTGTAGTCGCTAAGTTTTTTTGCTCTCAATTTTAATGTGTAGGTATCAAAGGATTTATTTTTTAACCACATCAACCTTTGTTCGCCCATGGCAGTTTGTGCAATGCCGCTATCTGTTAGCTTCCACACTCCTCTCACCTGTTCCCAATCTGATAATTTATTTTTAAAATCACTTTTGTAAACAGTAGTTCCGTTTTGAACAATTTCAATATCACTGTATTCCGTTTGTGTATCCCAGGTGGCAAGTCCCACACTTCCTTTAAACAAAGGTGTAACAACAGCTGGTTTCTCTATTTGCAAACTGGTTTTCAAATTTACCTGTGGCCTGTTTTCATTAAAGAGCTTAATAACGTAGTAGGATATACGCCCAAAACTGTTGGCTGCATCAAAATTAATGAGGTTCACCGGCCAGTCCACATCATTGGCATTTACTAACAGTGGCGCATAGCTACTCATCTTTACCAGGTCACTGTTTTTTTCCATGCTCATGATATACACTGCATCGGTAAGAGCTGCGTTCATGTTTCCGGCGCCCACTCCACTGTTGGTAGCATATTCACCCACATACATTTCCCAGTCTCCTCTTTTGTATTGATCAAAGTGATCATAGTTACGCATGGCCCAGAAAGATGGCTTGTAGGCATGTTCATCTGCAATGTCTACTTTGTTCATACTGTCAAGCGTATGCCGGTTTACATCACCTATACCCATGCTGGCAATTAATATTAACTGCGGGTATTTCCTTTTGATCGCATCATAAAAAAGATTGTAGCGCTGTGCATAGCGGGGGCCATGTTGCTCATTACCTATTTCAATATACTTAAGCGGAAACGGTTGTGCGTGACCGTTAGCAGCTCTCTGCTTTCCCCATTTGGATGTTACCGGACCGATAGCATATTCAATTGCATCCAGGACATTGTTGATAACAGAATCTACTTTGTCATCTGGCACATAATTACCGCAGCGGTATTCACAGGCCACCCCTACATTGCACACATACAAAGCAGCCGCATCAATATCTTCACAAAACTGCAGGTACTCATGATAACCAAATCCATTGGTGCTCCAGTATCCCCATGGACTGAAAGTGGCTTTTCTTTTTTCTATCGGCCCAATACTGTTTTTCCAATCGGGTGTATTTTGAATGCTGATGCCTTCCACATAGCAACCGCCAGGCCAACGAACAAAAGCTGGATGCAAATCAGCAATGTATTGTGCCAGGTCTTTTCTCAAACCATTGCTCCTGTTTTTAAAAGTAGCTGTTGGAAACAGGGAAACAAAATCAAGCCAAACAGTGCCGGTGCTTCCAAAGGATAAAACAAATTTTGCTTTGGGATCAGAGGCAGCTGCTGTAAGTGTTGCCGTATATTTTTTCCAGTTGCTGCCCCTGATATTGTTGATAACAGCTGATGCCAATATTTTTCCATCGGCTGTTTGTAATGATGCGGTGATATTTCCTTTGAACTGATTAGCTCTTGCGTAAAAACTTAATTGATACCTTTCTCCTTTGATCGTATTGATGCCCCAGAAACCTTCATTCACCAGTGCATTGGAATTTATTTCATTGACAGTAACCTGTAACGAATGCGGTGTTACATTATTCAATGGATGATCATTTACCAACTGCAACTGAATGCTGCTATCTTCTTTCAATAAACTCCAGGCAGGCCATTTGCTTTTATAAGGCCATTCCAGTTTCCAGTCACTGGAGTCACTGCCGGGTACATTGTACATCGGTGCTTTGGCAGGCACAATAAAGCCATCTACCAACCTCGTACCATAGGGCAGTACATTTTCTTCAAAGCCCCTATTTTGAATCAGCTCTGCATACAAACCGCCTTCACCTGCATGACTGATCTCTTCAAAAAATATTCCGTGTAAAGTAGGAGAAATTGCAGCACCTAATTGATTAGCATCAATACTAATGTTGGCTTTGTATTGTGCACTATTAGTGAATGCCAACGATAAGAAAAGCAATAATGCAGTTAGGTGTTTCATAATTGTTGTATCAACCAGGTCTGACCGCCCCGGTCTGACCCTATAGGACAAAGCAATCAATATTTCCGCAGCAATATATAACAGTCAGACGGGGACCGTCAGACTGTTATTCCACAATCCACTCATGTATACCACTTGCATTATCCACCGGCAATTGCACTTCTAATTTTAATGCAGTAGTAGTTACGGCTTCAAACTGTACGGTATTGTATTTATCTTTTGCTATTTCATAAGCAGATGTATTTTTCACGGGCACCCAGTCGCCATCTTTCTTGTAATAAATTTTCCATGCAGCAGGTATGCGGCAACCGCCCCAAGGGCCATCATCAAACCAATATACTTTTGAAGATGATACCGTATGTGCCGTGTCAAAATCGTAGATCACCCATTCTGTAGAATTTTGCTTTGGCCACCAATGAAAGAACGGAACAGAATTATCTTTTGAATCTGCTGGCTCAAACTGATCTTTAACTGCCACAATACTTTTTGCTGGGATGGATGCCGAAACTTTACTCCTGTTTGCAATGGTAGGCGCTGGCTGCGGACGGGATGCCTGCTGCGTATACGGTATCCATACTTCCATCTCACCAGGCCCTCTATTGTTCCATGCATAATATGGGATAGCCGTTACCATTTGTTTAGCAGTAATCAATGCATCTGTATTCAACTGGCGTTTGGTTCCTTCTCCCTGCATGGTAATTACATTGATGCCGTTAAGCATAGCTGGATTATAACTAACATTCAGTGCAGCAGTTTTATCCACCACAACATTTTGAACAAGACTATCCTTATTATCCTTTCCTTCCAGGCAATATACCACCGGTCCATACTGAATTGCAAAACGTCCTTCATCTGCTTTCACATTTTTATTGGCATAGATATGCTGTGCCTGCATGGGTAATTCAAAAGAAACCCGGTCTCCTTTTTTCCAAACTCTATTTAGTACCGCATAACCTTTATCCATTTTATATGCTATCGCTTTCCCATTTAAATAGATGATAACTTTATTAGCGCTGGCATCTGTTGTATATAGATCTCCATTAATTGGCTGTGCATTTACCCAGCCAGGTATGCGTATGTGTAATGCAAAGGGCGCAGTCTTCACAGGATTGATCAGCATATCAATCTTACCATTCCATGGATAATTAGTTGTTTCTTCAATGTCTACTTTTGTTGACGTTAACTGGATGCTGCTTTTATTACTCATGAATAAATTCGCATACAGGTCATTGTTATTCTTTGCAAAAACATAACCGGGCACCGAAGGCAAAAACCTTGTCATGTTAGAAATACAACAGGCACAGGAAAACCAGGCACTTCTTTCATGCTGCCCTACAGAAGCCAAAGGATTGGGATAAAAGAAATGCGTTCCTTCCAGCGACATGCCCGAAAGCAAACCATTGTACAATGTTCTTTCCAAAACATCAATGTACTTAGCATCGCCATGCAATAAAAACATCCTGTTGTTCCAGTATACATTGGCAATAGCAGCGCAGGTTTCTGCATAGGCGCTCATGTTGGGCAATTGGTAATCGTCTCCAAATGCCTCCCCATTATTGGTAGCGCCAATACCACCCGTGATGTAAATCTTTTTTGTAACCACATCATTCCAGATAGCATCAATGGCATGCAGGTAATCTGTGTTACCCGTGAGTGCTGCTACATCTGCCATACCACTGTACATATACGCTGCTCTCACGGCATGACCAACCGCTTCTTTCTGATCCACCACTTTTTTATGCGCCTGGTTATAAGCGTCACCGTTAGGCCCACGTACATCTAAAAAGAATTTAGCCAGGTCAAGGTATTTTTTCTTACCGGTGATGCGATACAGTTTTGCTAAACCGATTTCTACTACCTGGTGGCCTGGATAAATTTCCAGTTTACCAAAACCAAAATCTTTGCACAGCAGGTCTGCATTTTTCAATGCAATATTCAAGAGATTTTTTTTACCGGTGGCATTGTAATGCGCAAATGCCGCCTCGTATAAATGACCTGCATTGTACAACTCATGGCTCAATACTGAATCTTTTACCCAGCGCTTCTCGCCTACCCATTCATGCGGCACTGCTGGTTTAATTGTACGGAATGTATACAGGTAACCATCAGGTTCCTGCGCCGCACCGATAATTGCAATCAATGTATCCAAATATTTTTCCAGCTTTGCATCCGGTTCCACCTGCAGTGCATAAGAAGCGCCTTCAATCCACTTGTACACATCGGTATCATCAAATGTAAATTCTGAACATACTTTGTTTTCTTTCTTACCTGCTGCTGCCAAAAAGTTATCAATCCTTCCATGCTCCCTGCACATTTTTAAAATATAAGGAATGGTAACCGATGCATTGATTTGCATTTTGGGCTTCCAGAAATTATCATTCACATGCACCTGTGTAAACGACACCGGTTGTATCGGATAATCCTTTTGCTGTGCTTTGGAAACAGCACTTAGTAAACAACAAGCGATCAATAATTTTTTCATTTTATTTTTTTTGTTACCAGCATTTGTGCGCTTTGGAGCTTCAGTGGCGTCGCACACTTGTACTGATATCTTTTATATCATCAATTAGTTCCAGAAAATGCAGTGGCTTTCCGCACTCACCGAAGTCCATGTATTTGCACTGAGCGAAGTCGAAGTGTCAGTTCTCTTCGTCCTAAGCAGAGTCCATGCATTTGCACTGAGCGAAGTCGAAGTGTCGGTTCTCTTCGTCCTGAGCGAAGTCGAAGGGCGCCATTAATATACCAATCAATTACCAGCCCTTATAACCCTGCATCCAAAAATCCTCCCGGCTGTTTTACCAGCATTGGCATCAATGCGAACCACTACACTTGTTTTACCTTTTATCATCTCCGCAGGAATGGCATACTCCTTATCATAAAATTTACCGGTCTCACCGCCTTCCCAATTTACCGTAGTGAGCTTTACGCCGTCAATCAAAATATCAAACACCCTGTTTTTCTCATCACCCAAATAAGTACATAAAATACTATTGCTTACTGAAGGATTCACCTTCATGCTGAATTCAAAATAACCACCGGCTCTCACTTCCCTCCCCATACGGCCCAATGCTACATCCACATAAGATTTTTCAGTAGCAGTTAAGTTATGATCCCGTTCAGGCTGCATTTCACCCAGCCGAATTTCATCAATGGTTCTTTCTTCAACCTGCTGCTGCCGTAATTTTTCAGCTTTGTATTCTGCTTCTCTAGCAGCCCATTCTTCATTGGAGAAATAATCCCAATACACACTGTAAAAACGATGATGCATACTGTAAAAAGGAGACAGCTCTGGATCAAATGGTTTGCCTGCACCCTGCATTTTAAAAGTAAGTGGCTTATTGGCAACAGGTTTTATCCAGTTACTAATATTGCGGTCATTCGTTAATAGTACCGGTGTGCCATACACAAGATCAGGCATCGTCCTTCCCAGGTCTCCGGCCAGTAATACCGGTCCGTATAAAACCGCCATGCGATTTTTATTATCGGGCATTGCTTCCGTATACAATTGCATGTTTACACTTACTTTCACCACATCATTGTTTTTCCAACTACGACTTACCACATAGTAGCCATTACTGTTTTTTGTTGCAGTTGCTTTTTTACCATTCACTTCAATCGTTACCCCATTTTTTGCATACCATGGATCACGGATGTAGACAGAGAATTTTTGTGGCTTAGCAGTTCTAATTAAAAGCGAAGTAGTATTTGTTTCAGGGAAAGATGTTGTTTGCGTTACGGTAATATTTTTCT
>CAZDHQ010000037.1:0-13304 GCA_964505135.1 uncultured Ferruginibacter sp. | reverse complement strand
ATGCCTTTTCCCCTGTAAGCAGCTGCTACAGCCATCTTAGCCAGCTCAAACACGCCATTGCCTTCGTGGATCAGTCCTGCAGAACCTACAATTTCACCGGTATCCGCTTGTGCAAGAAACAATGCACCGCCAGGATCTACAATATGTTCCTGCGGATTGTCTAAAGCAAGTAGGTCAGGCGGTTCAAGCAGATTGTATTTAACCAGCCACTCCATATTAAGCTCCTTAAAAATGGCGGCATGTTCCGGTTGATATGGTATAATGGAAATCATGATGATTGCAGGTTTGTTACTGTGGTTGCTACAACTTAATTTGCAGCGCCAAAATTAAGTGATGTTGCGGTGTTATTTCAGGCAACATACAAACAACCGGCATTCTTTTAATATGAAAGTATTCAAATTCGGCGGCGCCAGTATCAACAGTGTTGAGAGAATAAAAAATGTAGGCAACATTATCCATTCCTTTAAAGGAGAAAAATTGTTTGTGATTATTTCCGCCATGGGCAAAACCACTAACAATTTGGAAAAGGTAGCCGAAACTTTTTTTGAAGGAAATAAACAGGGTGCCCTCGCTTTGTTTGAGCAGATCAAAAAAGATCATATTGATATCTGCCTGCAACTGACCGGTGCTGTTGCGCCTCAGTTCACTGATCTTTTTACTGAAGTGGAATGGTTGCTGCATGATAAACCGGTAAGAGAATACGATTATTATTACGATCAAATTGTTTGCAGTGGTGAATTGCTGAGCACTGTGATTGTAAGCAATTATTTAAACAGCATAGGTGTAACAAATCTTTGGCTGGATGTACGTGATATCATGCGTACCGATGATAATTTTCGTGATGCAGGTATCGACTGGAACTTTACACAACAAAGAGTGAATGATGAAGTGAAACCTGCTTTTAATAATACGGACATCATCATTACACAAGGTTTTATCGGTGCAACAGACGAAAACGAAAGCACTACGCTTGGCAGGGAAGGCAGTGATTACAGCGCCGCCATATTTGCGAATATGCTGGATGCAGAAAGTCAAACTATCTGGAAAGATGTGGAAGGTGTGATGAATGCGGATCCAAAATTATTTCCTGAAGCTACTTTTATCAGTGAGTTGAGTTACAAAGAAGTGATTGAAATGGCCTATTATGGTGCACAGGTAATTCATCCGAAAACCATCAAGCCACTTCAAAACAAAAGCATTCCATTGCATGTTCGCTGCTTCATCAAGCCTGAACTAACGGGAACGATTATCAGCAATCAGCCTGTACATAATCTTCCGCCCATTATCGTAGTAAAACAAAAACAGGTGTTGCTAAAATTGAGTTCTAAAGATTATTCTTTTGTGGAAGATGCGCTGGTGAGCAAACTGCACCACTTATTAAACCAGGCGAAAGTAAGAACCAACCTCTCTCAAAATGGCGCCATCAGTTTACTGTGTTGTTTAGATGACCGTGCTGATAAAATTGAAAAATTGGCCTTGGCTGCCGGCGAATTCTTTGATGTGCAGGTGCAAAAAGATTTAACGCTGCTTACGGTAAGACACTACACCGATGAAATAATTGAAAAATTAACGGCAGGGAAGAAACAGGTATTAAGTCAGAAAACGGCAGATACCATACAGGTGTTGCTGCAGGATTAATTAATTACGTACTCCCCGTTCTTATTGACCATGATCAGCGGCAGTTGTTTTTTTTCTTCAAAATAATCGAAGGCTTCTTTTAACGTAACTGCAAATTGCTGCAATGGCTGGTTTGTTTTGGTAGTCTCTGCCAGGTACTGGAAAGATTTTTTTACATTGTATTTTACAGGGAACACATGCACAGGTATAAAGTCCTGCCCATTATCTTTTGCAGCAGATGTAAGCACATATAATTCTTCAATTGGCCCATCACTGATGGCGATGCATCCAACCGATACGCAACCTCCATGAATATAAATATCATTACCCGGCCTGCGTGGATCACTCAATAATTTGTCTGAAGCATTGGGATAATTTAAACCGAGTGCTAAATGATAATTGGTATTGGGTTTAAATTCATTGATATAATAAAAACCTTCCGGCATTTGATAGTCTCCTTCCATTCGCTTGGGGCCAATGGTGCCACTCTGCATGCAAACCTTGTACGTTTTAAAAAGTTTGTACGGCTCATTTTTTTCTTTCACCCACACTTCCAGCTGGCGATCGTATTTAAAACTGCGGATATAAATATCTTCCGGGGGCCAGGCCATTTTCTTTGCATCAAATTGTCTGCGAAGGGAGTCTTCAATTTTTGATAACCCAGCAGGTGCTTTTGTACTTGTTCTCATCAGGTTCACGGATGTTTGTGCTGATGCCACGATTGCCCCAAAGCAACCTGCAATAATAATCAACACAAAAAAACGGGCGAACTGTTTCATGCAGAATAAGCGGTTTAAAAAAATTGGTTTCAGGTACAAATATAAAATTTAAAAAGAGACGATGGTTTCCCTTTAGTAAAACTTTAAAGGCTGTTAGCAGGGTGTGGAAAATATTATGCCAGTTTGAGCGAAGCTGCCTTTACCGCCCTGAGCGAAGTCGAAGGGGCTCTTTAAACCAGTTTGAGCGAAGTCGAAAACTGAGTTTAAAAATACAACCCAAATAATTTATTTTGCACCCATGATATACAACACTCTCCAGGAGGCTTATTATGTATACATCATTTTATGCGGAGACGGCACCTATTATACTGGCTTAACTGATGACCTAATAAGACGATTTGAAGAGCATATCAATGCTGTGTATCCGGAGTGTTATACCGCCATCAGGCAACCGCTCGAATTAAAATATTACGAAACCATTCCATTCCTGCAGGAAGCAACAGAAAGAGAAAGACAACTAAAAGGATGGTCAAAAGCAAAAAAAGAAGCATTAATACAAGGCAATTTTCACAAGCTTCAATTGCTGGCGCAATGTCAAAATTTATCACATCACAAATACAAAGAAATAAATCAATTGAACGTAGAAAATAACGCAGTTTTCGGCTCCGCTCAAACTGGCAAAGAAACCCCTTCGACTCCCGCCGCTGTCGGGACAAGTCCGCTCAGGGCTAACGACAAAAGTGCACAACCCAAAATTGGAATACTCGGTGGCGGTCAATTAGGCCGAATGTTATTACAGGCAGCAGCCAATTATCCGGTAGAAACCTATGTAATGGAGAATGATGCCGATTGCCCTGCTGCACATTTATGTCAGCACTTTACAAAAGGCAATATTACCAACTACGATGATGTCTACAATTTTGGGAAAGGATTAGACGCCATCACCATCGAGATTGAAAGTGTAAATGCAGATGCACTGGAGCAACTGGAAAAAGAAGGTGTAAGAGTGTACCCAAAACCAGCTGCATTAAAAACGATCAAGAATAAAATTTTACAAAAGCAGTTTTATAAAGACAACAACATACCCACCAGTGATTTTATCATTACACAAAATGCCGCTGACCTAAAAGCACATGAGCAGTTTTTACCAGCAGTACATAAATTAGGTGAAGGTGGCTATGATGGAAGAGGCGTGCAGATCATCAAATCTACAGAACAAATTGCATTAGGCTTTGATGCACCGGCAGTGTTAGAAAAGATGGTGCCCATTGATAAAGAAATTGCGATGATGGTGGCAATGGATGATAAGGGAGAAATGGTGTTATATCCTGCTGTTGATATGGTATTCGATCAATCATTGAACTTGCTGGATTACCAGGTGAGTCCTGCAGAGTTACCAGAGAAGGTGTTGTGGAAAATAGAAGCCACTTCAATTGCGGTAGTAAAAGCACTAAAGAGTCCGGGTCTATTTGCAGTGGAATTATTTGTAGACAAAGCAGGCGAAGTATATGTAAATGAGACCGCACCACGGGTACACAACAGCGGCCATCATACCATTGAAGCCAATTATTCCTCACAGTTTGATATGCTGTGGCGCATCATGCTGAATTATCCTTTAGGCAATACAGATCCCATTTTACCTGCAGCAATTGTAAACCTATTAGGCGCAGATGGCTTTAGCGGCCCCGCCAAATATGAAGGGCTGGAAGAGGTATTAAAGATTCCCAATTCATTTGTACACATCTACGGCAAAGCCATGACGAAGCCTGGAAGAAAGATGGGACATGTTACGGTATTGAGCAAAGAGAAACAGGAGTTAATTCACCAGGTCAACAGGATCAAACATACATTGAAAGTTGTTTCTTAATCTTCCTAAAATGAAGCAAGATAGCTGTCGATAAAATTAGCCCGGTTCTGTAGCCAGTTATGCAGGTTAGTAGCATCTGATCTGAAGTTTCCATTGCCGGTTTTCCAAACCTGGTAATCTGCATTTCTAGATCGCTCTATTTGATTTGCATAATTGTCTACATAGGCCAATAAAACAGGTAATTGACCCGATTTAAAAGCGGCCCATTTTTGTTTGCATAATGTAACAAAGACAGGATCTTTAAAGAACCTGGAGAAGAAGTTGGTTCCCTGCTCAGGCTGCATTGACCAAAAAAGTGGAACGTTATAAGCGGAGAAATAAATCTGATTGCTTTCATAACCAAATGCCCAGTCAAAATCCCAAATTGGCCCCATAGCGAATTTGCCATTTTGTGTCTTATGCACATAAACACTCTTAGGATGATTGATCTCCTCGTTATCCGTTAGCAGGTGTACTATAAAATAATTGGCCAATGATCCCGTATCAATATAATCGGTATAGCTAGTGTTGGGAAAATTCTCTGCAGCCACTGCGTCTTCTAATTGATGAAAAGCAGTTTTGATTGGATCAAGATCTGTTTCTGCAACTAAGTCAGGATATTTAACCATTACAGGCAGATCATAGTTATTGGATCTAAACTCCCAGGGTTCATCAAAATATTGATCCAGTTCCAGTAACACACCACCACTACCAACATCTACCCTATTGGATGCAACCTCCACCTGTTCAGTAAACATATAATTACCCATGTACTGGTTATTAATGGTCACATCAACTGGAATGATATGGTTGGTGTAAGGCATATTCAACAATTGACCCGTCTTCATTGCAACAGCATTCAACATTTGTGTAACATCTAAATAGTTAGCAAGTAATACCCAATTTTTACTTGCAGACAAACCGAACAGAGATGCTTTGTTATCCAGCTTCAAACGATAGGGCTTTTTAGGAAACATCCATGTTAGGTTACCCCTGCCCTTAATCTTTGTTGTTCCTGTATAGTCATCAAAACCTTCATTTCCCTCTATATTAATGTTTGCCTGCACATATACATCTTTTGAATCAATGGGTGCATTGTTTTCTGTAGTGATGTAAATATGTGGGAGCTCGTAATTCCAGTTGATCTTTATGGTATATTCCTGTTTTAATCCATCTTTTGAAACAACGGTATAAACAACAGGATTGGAGAAATCAACCAGTGTTTTTGAGCTTTCCTGCTTTACATTATTTACCAGTACCTCTGCTGCATCTGTAGTAAAGGTTGCTATTAATGATTTTGGCAAACCCGGCTTAATAGTGCCAGCAATAGCAGTACCATAAATACTTAACGGATAATCTGCGCCCAGTGCAGCATTGTATTTCTTTTCAAACTTAAATGCGGTAATTTTAGCGTAAACCCGGGTTGGAGTAACGGTTTTATCTTTATGGCAGGCAGTTAGCGTTGCAACCAAATACAACCATACAATGATTGAGTGTTGCCTAAATAATAATTTCATATTTATATCCAGCAATGAATATACACTACAACTGGTTTCAGTAGCTAGATATGGAAGAAAAATTATTGATTATTTACTGCAGCATACTTGCTAACCGTTTCAATTCCACCTCTGCTGCTTTTGCAGCAAAACTTAAATTGACCAGGCGATAACCGGAGGCTTCAAAACTTTGCTGTGCATTTTTTACTTCTACAATTGTAGCTTGCCTTAATTGAAAACGTTTTAATACCAGATCAAGCAGTTGGGACGATAACTGGTAATTATTTTTTTCTGTTTCCAGCTGCTTCAATGTGCTGGCATAGGCCTGGTAAGCTTTTACGGCATTAGCAGTATAATCCCGAATTAAAATATCTTTTTGAACAGACGCTGTATTTACATTGATGTCTGCAGCTTTTTGCTGGCGTTTAAAGACAGAACCATTATAAATAGGAATACCTATACTAACGCCAACGGTTGGCCCATAGGTTTGATTCAATACAATTTGTCCTGCACCTGCATTGTTCCGGCTAAAACTATAACCTGTAGTAGCTCTTATGGAGGGATAACGCTGTGCTGTTGTCTCCTTTACGATCTGCTGGTTAATTAAAACCTGATCCTGTGCTGCCATGATTTCAGGATTACTCTCCAGCCTGTTAATGATAGCCGAATAATTAACTGTTTCATCAACAATAATACTATCCTGAATAGTAATAGCACTGTCTGTTTTTGCTGAAAGCAAACGTAGTAATTCTGTTTTAGACTGATCAATTACCAATTGCTGTGCCTGCTCCTGCTGCACCAATGAATTCAAATCTATCTGTGACTGAAACAGGTCAGCATTATTTGCAAGGCCTACCTGCTGGCTTGTTTTAACTATCTCTAATCTTTGCTTTGCAGCATCAATGGAACGTTCAATTGTTTTGATATAACCCTGCTGCCTTACCACATCATAGTAGGCATTGCTTACATCAGCAATGATATTTTGCACCTGTGCATTCAGCAACTTTAGACTTTGCTGCTGCAATTGTGCTAGTCTCTTTTTTGTAGCTACTACCCTGCCACCGTTGTACAACAAAATACTGCCCGTTACATTCGATGCAAGCTGGTTGGCTGCCACACCATTTCTCTCAATCACCTGGCCGGAATTTAATTTTTGATATACACTGGTGAACTGCTCATTGTCATTTAATGTGCCCGAGAAGAGAGGAAGCCCGCCTGCCACGCCGTAATTATTGTAGATGCTATCAATGCTTACATTGTTTTGGGCAATTTGAATTTCCAGGCTGTTTTGTAAAGCAATGTTGATGGCCTGGCGTAGCTGCAGCGGTTGCTGTGCTGATAATTCAAATTCGAATGAAATGAGTAAAATAAAAAAGAATCCTTTCATGATAGTATGCAGCGGATGAGACAAAGTTTTTATTAAAGCTTAATATCAGTTGCCCTAATCTTTACAACTTTACCTTTGTCCGAAATAATGAGATATGAGTTTTCACGTTTTTTTCGATCAACGAGCCGTTTGATGGCCAGTTTCGATCCTTCTATAATCTTACTTTTAATATCAGGCATTTATCCTATTAATTTTGTTTTTATAAATTCCCATTTGCCGGGATTATAAACAATTGTTTCAGTACTATATTTTCCCTCAGCTACTAACTCTTGTTCTGTTTTTGAATTGTCGATAAACAACCATTGATGAACTGCATCTTTATACAAAGTAAAGAAATTTTTCAGGCCAGCAATGTATCTCCTGGTTATAGTATCTTCCGGAATATTATGACCTCCTTCAATAACTCTCTGTTTAACTCTTTCAATTGCCAACTCTATGCTATCAAGCCAAAAAAAGATAAGCCAAATTTGATAACCTGCTAGTTTCGCAGATTCGCAAAGTGATACAAAACTTTTAGAGGCCAGTGTAGTTTCAAATCCAAAATCTTGTTCTTTCGAAATTAGTTCGTCAATTCTATTCAACATTATTCTTCCAGCTTCAATGGAAACTTTTTCCGGCTGAAAAGGAGAAAGCCCCCTTGCTATTTCATCGGCATTTACAAATTCCTTTACATTTAACAACTCTGGTAAAAATGTAAATGATGCTGTTGTCTTTCCAGCACCATTGCAACCAGCTATGATGAATATTGTGGGCAACCTTCTATTTAATTATTTTGCTTTTGTAAGAAAATCTGTTTTACATCAATCTGTTATATGCACTTCCTTCGGCTTATGTTTTGTAGCCAGGAAAGTATAAATCGCCGGTATTACCAGCAAAGTTAAAATCAATGAAAACAGGATACCGCCGACAATCACAATACCCAACGGAATACGGCTGGTGGCCGCTGCGCCAAGGCTTAACGCAATAGGCAATGCACCCAATGATGTTGCAAGACTTGTCATCAAAATAGGCCTTAACCTTTGCGAAGATGCTTCCATCACAGCCTTTAATTTATCCATCCCCTGCTCTCTTTTTTGATTGGCAAACTCTACAATTAAAATTCCATTCTTGGTCACCAAACCAATTAGCATAATCATACCAATCTCAGAAAAAATATTGAGGGTTTGACCAAACAGAGAAAGACTTAACAAGGCACCTGCTAATGCTAATGGCACCGTAAACATGATGATAAAAGGATCAATAAAACTTTCAAACTGTGCAGCCAATACGAGGTAAATCAAAACCAGTGCTAAAACGAAAGCAAACAAAATATTACTGGAACTTTCCTGGTAATCTCTTGATGGACCACTAAGTGCTGTTTGATAGGTTTCATCCAACAATTTGCTTGCTATGGCCTGCATTGATTTAATACCATCACCTACTGTTTTTCCTTCGGCTAATGATGCAGAGATGGTTGCGCTCTTGTAACGGTTGTAGTGATACAACGTAGAAGGGCTGCTGCTTTCCTGCAGTGTTACTACAGAACTTAATGGAATGTTTTGTCCTTTGTTATTTCTTACATACAACCTGGTGATATCAGCAGGTTGATTACGATCTGCCCTGTCTACCTGCACCACCACATTATATTGATGGCCATTCATGATAAAGTATGCCAGCCTGCCTCCACTAAAACCAGACTGAATAGCGGCTACTACATCCTGCGATGAAAGGCCAAGATCTTTAATCTTCATCCTGTCTAATATCAGGTCAATTTCCGGTTTATTAAACTTGATGTTTACATCCACATTGGCAAAAGTTTCTTTATCATCTCTTGCTTCGTCCAGGAACTTTGGTATTACTTCTTTTAGTTTATTCAAATCCTGGTTTTGCAAAACAAACTGCACCGGCTGTGAACCTCTTGAACCAGCTCCTACTGCAATGGTCTGTTCCTGTATAGCTGCAATTCTTACATTATTAAAACGCTGCAGTTTCCGGTTAAGGTCATTGGTGATTTGATCCTGTGTTCTTTCTCTTTCTTTTGGATCAATCAAAGCCAAACGTGGCTGTGAACTATTAAAGCCACCAAAAGCGGGTGTACGGGCAAATACAAAATCTCTTTCAGGAACAGAATCGTACAAGTAGTTTGCGATACTGTCTGTAACATCTTCCATTTGACTGAAGCTGGCTCCCTCCTGGCCGGTAACGCTAAAACGTATACTACTCCTGTCTTCCAGCGGTGCAATCTCACTTTGCATTCCTTTAAAAAGTATAAAGGCCATAACGAAACAAGCTACCAGTATCACCCATGCCATCCATCGTATGCGTAAAAATCCACCCAGCAATTTCCGGTACCCATTTTCCATACCTTCAAAGAATGGCTCCGTCATCGTATAGAACTTACCATGATGCTTTCCATTTTTTCGGGTAAGCATTACATTTAGTACAGGTGTAATGGTCAGTGAAACAAATGCAGAGATCAATACAGCGGCGGCCAGCGTTACACCAAATTCACGGAATAATCTTCCAATAAACCCTTCCAAGAATATCACCGGCAGGAACACAATGGCAAGTGTAATAGACGTAGAGATTACAGCAAAGAAAATTTCTTTACTTCCTTCCAATGCTGCTTTTTTAATGGGCATGCCGCTCTCCAGCTTTCTAAAAATATTTTCTGTTACCACGATACCGTCATCCACCACCAGCCCCGTTGCCAATACAATACCCAACAACGTAAGAATGTTAATAGAAAAGCCCGACACATACATGATAAAGAAAGTAGCCACTAACGATATCGGGATATCAATCAATGGACGGATAGCAATCAACCAGTCACGGAAGAAAAGAAAAATTACCAATACCACTAACGAGAATGCGATGATGAGCGTTTCTTTTACTTCTGCAATAGAATGGCGAATATTAACCGTATTATCAAGTAAGATATTCATTTCAATATCTGACTTGTTTGACTTTTTAATAGCTTCTAATTTTTTATAGAAGTCATCTGCAATCTGAATATTATTGGCACCCGGTTGTGGAATGATTACTATACCCACTGCATTCACCCCATTGTACTTCCAACTGAGTTCTAAATTCTCCGGCGCTATTTCTACTCTTGCTACATCACCCAGCCTAACAATGCCGGTACTGTCTTCTTTTATAATTAAATCTCTAAACTGCTTTTCATTGGTAAGCCTGCCCAATGTTTTAATGGTAAGCTCTGTATTGTTACCATAAATTTTTCCCGGCGGCAGATCAATATTTTCTGTATTGAGTGAAGTACGGATATCAGTAAAGCTTACACCATGGCTCAGCATTTTATCTGGATCAACCCAGATACGCATGGCATATCTTTTTTGTCCAAAAATATTAATGGAGCTAACCTGGTTGATGGTTTGAAACTGTTGCTGCAATACATTTTCAGCATAGTCGCTCAGTTCCATTAAACCTTTGGTACGACTTTGCACAGCCAATATCAAAATAAAATCACTGTTAGCATCTGCCTTGGTTACCACCGGTGGCGCATCTATATCCTGCGGCAATGATCTTGAAGCCTGGCTCACTTTATCTCTTACATCACTTGCGGCAGTTTCTAAATCAACACCCAATTCAAACTCCACGGTGATATTACTGCTGCCCAAAGAGCTGGATGATGTAATGGTTCTGATACCGGGTATACCATTGATTTGTTTTTCCAATGGCTCTGTTACCTGGCTTTCCATGATATCAGGATTGGCACCGGTATACGATGTGGACACTGTTACAATCGCCGGATCAATAGCAGGATAATCTCTCACAGCAAGGAAAGTATATCCTACCACACCAAACAAAATGATCATAAGGTTGAGCACTGTTGCCAGCACCGGACGTTTCAGCGAAAGTTCAGAAATATTCATTTAGATAAGCTGTACCTGTTAATATTCTTTTTGATCTATTTATATTATTGCCCCAGTGTAGCATCTTTCTCCTGCTCAGCTTCCAATTGTGCTGCAGTTTTCACTGATCTCACTTTTACTTCACTTTTTGGCCGCACAAACAATACACCTGTTACCACCACGGAGTCTCCCGTTTTTATACCATCCGCAATCTCTACCATATCTGCTTCTCTCAAACCCGTACGCACATTTACAAAATTGGCCTTGCCACCTTTCACCACCACCAACTGGTTATTTTTATCATCAGGAATAATTGCATTGGTCGGCACTTTCACGGATGACCTTGCTTTACCTTCATCAATAAACACTTTTACAAAACCACCGGGGTTTGATTTACCTCCCTGCAAAATGGCTCTCACAGTGAGATTCCTCGTGTTGGTATTTACACCAGGTTCCGTTGCCACCACCACAGCTCTTTGACGCTGGCCGCTGTTTGCATCCAGCTCCACTTCCACTGCCAATCCTTTTTTAATGATGCTACTATAAGCTTCCGGTAATGTAAAATCAATTTTTACCTGGTTTACCTGCTGGATAGTTGCCAGCACTGTTGCTGGTGTTACATAAGCACCTGGACTTACCTGCCGCAAACCTAGTACACCATTAAACGGTGCCCTTATAATTGTTTTATCAATAAGTGTTTGTGTGTAAGCCATGTCAGCTTTTAAACTATTTACCTGGTTAACCGCTGCATCATAATCACTTTGATTAATTCCATTGATGGCTATTAATTGTTTGTAACGGTCGGCAGTTTTTTCTGCCAAATCCAATTGCACTTTGCTTTTTTCCAATTGAGCAGAAAGATCGGCTGAATTGATTCTTGCCAATACCGTTCCTTTCGAAACTGCGGCGCCTTCAGGGAGGTTGAGATAAGTAATTCTTCCGCTGATTTCAGGATGGAGTTCAGTAAACTCGGCAGCAACCACCGTTCCATTGGCTTCAATCACATTTGTTACCGGTTCTGGCTGTGCAATCATCACATCTACTATTACAGGGCCACTGCTCTTTCCTTTACCAGCAGCACCAGCCTTGGGTTTACTCTTACAGGCAGCAACAGAAAGGAGAATACCAAGAAGTGTACAGAGGAAAATTGCTTTTTTATTATAAAGCATCGTTACCATTTTTTAATTACTGGTTTGATGGGTGAAGATAAATCAAAACACCGTAAAGGCAGACCTGATTATTGAACCGTTCATACTATCATTATACCGTTCAACATTACGTTATACATTTAAGCAATGGGCAAACGGATATAGCATTCCTATAAACAGCGCCCATGCAAAAAAGGTTGGTCATTTGCAAAATAATAAGCGTTAAAAATCGCTTGGCTATTTAAAACAAGATAGCTCTTCCATGAATTGTTAACAGAAATCTCTAATATTGTGCCCTGAAAATTCAATCAACATGACCGAGCAGATAAACAGCAACAGCGATGCACCAATTTTAGTAGGAATTATCATGGGCAGTGAGAGTGATTTAGAAGTGATGAAAGGTGCGGCAGAAATTCTACGCCAGTTTGAAGTGGAGCCTGAGTTAACCATTGTATCTGCACATCGTACACCGCTGCGTTTGAGAGAATATGCCACAAGTGCCAAAGAGCGTGGATTAAAAGTGATCATTGCAGGTGCCGGTGGTGCTGCTCATTTGCCTGGCATGGTAGCGGCTCAAACAATTTTGCCAGTGATTGGTGTGCCTGTTAAATCTTCTAACTCTATTGATGGTTGGGATAGTGTGTTATCCATTTTGCAAATGCCTTATGGCGTACCGGTGGCAACAGTTGCCTTAAATGGCGCAAAGAATGCCGGCATATTAGCTGCACAAATATTGGCCCTTCATGATCCTTCCATTGCAGGAAAACTGGAAGCCTATAAAGAATACCAGGATGATATTGTAATGGAAAGCGTGAAGAATGTACAGCGCTTTGGTTTTACCAATAAGTATGATGAGAAATCAGAGTAGACGAATGATGCCGAACTCTTGCTCCAATGAAAGCGAGTGTTTATAAATGGCATCAATAAAGTCAGTACCCCATTTAGCATAAAAAGACGAGAAGTTTTCTACTCTTTCCTGCAGGTTATTGTTAGGGAATAATTGTTGTTTTACTTTTTCTATTTGCCTGAGTTCTGCTTCATATTTTTTCTTTTCCGCCCTTAATAATTTCTTTTCCAGCTCAGCTATTTTTTTAGCAGCCTTTGTTTGCAGTGCTGCAGTATGTTGTACTAAAGACTTATCAATTTTTTCGGCAATGGAGGAAATATGATTGTAATATTGAGTCAATTGTCTTTTTTCTTCTTCCAAATTTACCTGGTTGTTGGTCGCTCTTTTTACAAT
>CAZDHQ010000036.1:0-13395 GCA_964505135.1 uncultured Ferruginibacter sp. | reverse complement strand
TGTTACCCCCATTGCCATGTATTAGCAAGAGTGGTGTGCCTTTTCCATAAACTTCGGCATACATTTTTATGCCACGTACATTGTAATATTTTCCGGCAGCTTTATTGTTACCATAGTTGACGGCAGTTTGTGCTTTGGCAGTTTGTATAAAACAAAGCAGCATACAAAAAGAAACGAGTTGCTTCATAATGATTGGTAAGTAAAGTGATAGGTTGACTAAAGATAACTGATTGGTCGTAATTACCCCTTCAAATTGTCATTATTGTACAGCCAATCAGCAAAAGCTGGCAAATAGATTTGTAAAAATTAATCAACTAAAAACTTTTGTCATGGTACGATTGAATCCTTATTTAAACTTTACTGGAAATTGCCGTGAGGCGATGAGTTTTTACAAAGAATGCCTGGGAGGGGAACTTAATTTTATGGTGGTGGGTGAATCGCCAGTAGCCGCACAAGTGCCACCACAATACAAAGACCAAATTCTGCATTCTGTGTTAAAGCTGGATGAGTTTGAAATAATGGGAAGTGATATGACGCCGGAAACAATCGTAAACGGCAATGCCAATCACCTTTGCCTTATTTGCAGCAGCGAAGAAGAGCTTAGAAATCTATGGGCTAAATTATCTGCAGGCGGTACTATTCACCAGCCCTTACATGAAATGTTCTTTGGTATGCTGGGAACTTTTACAGATCAGTTTGGTAAGCGATGGCTGCTGGAATTTGATAAACAACCAGCAGCTTAAAAAAAGCTAGATCATCAAAAACGGGGTTCATATGAACCCCGTTTCAATTATTCTACTTGCTTATTCTAAACAGGATACCCGTGTCCGTTACCACATAGATATCACCGTTCAATTCCGTTACATCACGTATTCTTTCTTTTTTATCCAGCAATAAACTTTCTTCTCCCACCACTTTGTTATTCTCAATTACCAAACGCACCAGTTGCATGCTGCTTAATCCACTCAGGAATAAATTATTCTTCCATTCAGGAAATTTGTCGCCGGAATAAAACATGATTCCGCTGGGAGAAACTACAGGATCCCAGTAATAAACTGGTTGCTCTAATCCTTCTTTTTGCTGTATGCCTTCGCCCACTTTTTCACCACTGTACTCTATGCCGTAAGTAATGGTAGGCCAACCGTAATTTTTACCTGGTTGAATGCGATTCACTTCATCACCACCTCTAGGGCCAAACTCCGCTTCCCATAACTCACCAGTAGCAGGATTAATTGCTAATCCCTGAGGGTTGCGATGTCCATAAGAATAAATTTCAGGCATTGCATCTGCCTTACCAATAAATGGATTGCCAGGAGCTGGTTTGCCATCTTTGGTTATTTTAAAAACTTTACCCAGTCCTGAATTTAATAATGGAGCCTGCACTCTTCCTGGTAAAATAGATCTTTCACCGGCACTCACAAACAGGTTGCCATCTTTGTCAAACTGCAGACGGCTGCCATAATGCAAATCGCTGTTTAGCCCTGGTTTTGCTCTAAAAATCACCGTTGGATTTTTTACACTTAAATCAGCTTCACTTAAAATACCTTTTGCAACCGCCGTAAGATTGGCGGTATCTTGTTTTTCAGAGAAAGACCAGTAAATAATATGGTTCTTATTAAACTCCGGATCAAGTGCTACATCCAGCAAACCACCCTGGCCCTTGCTGTTCACCGCAGGAAAACCGGTTATCTTTTTTTGGCTTGCGCCATCAGCGCTAATGATGAGCATGTAGCCACTTTTCTCTGTCATTAATATTCTTCCATCAGGCAGGGCAATGATTGCCCATGGATGACCAAGATCTCCTGCAAGCTTATCTACTTTATAAGCCATACTGGTTTTTACCCTTGGGGCTCTTGTCTGTCCTTCAAATGCAGGTTTGTAAGTGGTGTTTGGTTTCAAAGAATCCGTTCCGGTTGAAGCGGTCGCTGTTTCAGCTTTTTTATCAGCCGTTTGATTGTTACATGATTGCACTACAGTTGCTGTAGCAAAAACAGAAAATAGCAAAATTGATTTTAGGTGCATCGTTATTGATTTATTTGTAAAAGTAATAACATGATTGATTGAATAATTATCAAACTTAAAATAATGTTTACAGCAATAACACCACTTTCTGTTGATTGTTGCAGCAGTTTTTACAGGCAACTTTGTGATAACTGTCAGTTTCTGGATACCAAACTATTAGTAGATTACAGCGTTTTTTATTGTCATTCCAATCTATATGTTCCAGTTAGTCTATTGCTCCATAATAAGTGAGAAGTTCGTACAGAAAGACATTATGCATATTCTTCAAACTTCCCGTGCATTCAATAAGCAGCACAATATTACCGGTTGCCTGCTGTACCACAATGGCGAGTTTATACAGATATTGGAAGGCAGTAAGCTGCTGGTGCAGGAGCTTTTTAATAAAATAAAAACGGATCCCCGGCATACAAACGTTATTCTGATCTCTGAAGAATTTGTGGAGGGCAGAATTTTTGATAACTGGAATATGGCTTATTGTGAATACGATCCACAGCAACCCTCCTTTAAAGACTACCTGTTTAAGCAAAACTTTATTGCTTTAAGCGAGCTTTCTGATAAGCCAACAGAAACTGTCCGTTTATTTTTTTATGCAGCAAAGCAAATACTTGAAACTGGTTTTTTTCTAGAACAGAATATTGCCTGATTAATCTAAGGTGATTTTTGTAATTTTCACTTGTTGCATAAGCTGATCGCCGTTTAGCGGCTGTTGCTGTATCTTTTTTACTATATCCATTCCATGAATTACAGAGCCGAAAGCTGCATACCCCTGCTTATCACCCACACCTTCCTTTCCGTAATCATATTGTGTTTGGTCACCCACACAAGTAAAAAATTCTGTGTTAGCTGATCCTACTGTAGTTCTGGCAAGAGAAAGCGTACCATTTGTGTGAGAAAGTTTTGTTTGTTGTGTGCTTTCATGTTCAATACCAGGAATACTGTTCTGTACTGGGTTTTGCCACATGCCACCCTGCACAATACCTGTATTGAGCGCTGGCGTTGCACCTTCCTGCAGCACCACACGATAAAAAGCAGCATTATTGTAATATCCTTTTTTAATATAGCTTACAAATGCAGCCACGGTTTTAGGTGCTTGTTTTGGATACAATTCCGCTTCAATATCGCCCATGCTGGTAACAATTGTTATATGTGGATTATCACCTTTTTTGGGGCCACAGCCAAAGAGCAGTAAAATGCTTATGAATAAAATATTTTTCATGATCGAAAGGTAATACATCATTTTAATTTCCCAGATCTGTATTGCAAAACAGTTATTCACCTGTTGTCAAATCCTTCAGCAATATTGTATTTTTGAAACCTCGATGATCAGCAACATAAAAACATTTGTAAAGAACAAAGAAGCCCTGTCAGTAGGCTTTTTATTTTCGGTATCAAGTCTTTTGTTTGGAACCTGGGTAGCTGCTATTCCATTTGTAAAAATGAGATTAAAGTTTTCCGATGGTTCGCTTGGTTTTTCATTATTGCTTGCACCCTTGGGATCAATCACCGGCATGCTTATATCTACCTATATTTTTAGAAAAATATCGGTAGGCAGGTGGATGATGACTGGCTACATACTGAATTGCATTATTATGATTTTCCAGATCAATTCACCCACCAGGCCTATATTGTGGATGGCATTGTATTGCTACGGAATGGTTGGTTTTTTAAACGGCGTATCATCCAATGCTACGGTAAATATGCTGGAGAAAAAGTACAATCGTTTTATGATGAGCACCTGCCATGGTATGTACAGTTTGGGTGGAGCTGTAAGTGCTTTAATAGGTGCAGGCTTTGTTGCAATTGGTATTGTGTCTGGCTGGCAGATTTTAATTCTTTCTTTTGTCATTGTGCTAATTCTAATCTTCAACAGGAAAAATCTGCTGGTGCATAAGGATATCATTCATACAAAATCATCTTTCAAATTACCTTCTCCAACCATACTCGGCATTTCATTTATTTGCATGGTAGTGTTTATGGCCGAAGGTTGTGTGGCCGACTGGAGTGCTTTATTTTTTAAGGAAGTGTTGCATGCAAAAAGAGGATTAATCAGTTTTGGTTATGCAGGATTTTCTATAGCAATGACGATTGGTCGTTTAAACGGAGATAGCCTTATCGCAAAAATTGGCGATAAAAAAATTGTAATAGCAGGTGCTCTTATAGCTTCTCTTGGATTTGTAATGGTATCTTTTGCGCCGTCGGTGGCT
Organism: uncultured Ferruginibacter sp.; assembly: GCA_964505135.1. Lineage (GTDB taxonomy): Bacteria > Bacteroidota > Bacteroidia > Chitinophagales > Chitinophagaceae > Ferruginibacter. The sequence continues at coordinate 9,169 of CAZDHQ010000036.1, read as the reverse complement.
ATTGCGGTAGCAGGATATACATTGGTAGGTGTGGGATGTTCATGCATTGTTCCGGTTTTATTTAGTGCTTCGGCCAATATACCTGGTGTTAGTACAGTAGAGGGTTTTGCGATGGTAACTACCGGTGGCTTGATTGGCTTTTTAGCAGGCCCATCAGTAATTGGATTTATCTCTGAGAAATCGGATTTATCCAAAGGTTTTTTGTTGCTTACCTTGCTGTGTATAACTGCCGCTATGGTGGGATGGAAAAATAAGTTTTTAGGTACCCGCCGTAAACTGGCTGTTGCATAATATTGATAATACATTCAAACTTCACTATGAAAAAATTGACCTGTTTCATTATTACTGTTCTCTTTACTTTTTGTGCACATGCACAGCAAAAGAAACCTGCTAATGCGCCTGATCCTTCCAAAAAAACACAGGTGGTGGAAGCAGCCTGTGGCGAGTGTAAGTTTGGATTAAAAGGAAAGAGCTGCGACCTTGCCGTTAGAATCAATGGAAAAGCCTATTTTGTTGATGGAACAAAAATTGATGACCACGGTGATGCTCACGCAGACGATGGATTTTGCAATGCTGTAAGAAAGGCAGAAGTGCAGGGTGTAGTAAAGAATGGAAGATTTGTTGCCAGTTATTTTAAGCTGTTGCCTGATACAAAAAATTAACCCGGATGAGTACTAACCAGCAGCCATCTTCCTTGTCTCCTAATTATACCAAGATCATCATCACTTTGTTGGTGCTGATTATATTACTGCTGCTGTTTAAAAAGAACGGGTCTTCCAATCAGCCGACTGTTCAACCTGGTGCTGACCAAACAGTAACGCATAAACGAAAAGAGGAGCCAAAACCTGTTGCATCCAAATCAATTGATGAATTGACCGCTGCAGATGTGGTGGTGCCATACGTAAAAGAACACAAGCGTTTGCCTGATTATTATATCACAAAGAAGGAAGCAAGACAGCAGGGCTGGAACCCAGGCGAAGGAAATTTATGTGACGTATTACCAGGCAGGGCAATAGGCGGCGATTTTTTCACCAATAGGGAAGGCAGGTTACCCAGTGCCAATGGAAGAAGCTGGTTTGAAGCCGATCTTAATTACAGTTGTGGTAACCGAAATGCAGATCGGCTCTTGTTTTCAAACGATGGCCTCGTGTTTATTACTACCGATCACTACAAAACATTTATCCGGCAATGAATACGGTTGTATTTGATTTCAAAAACATCCACAGTATAAAAAAATTTTATACAACCTGTAAAACAGAGCTGGACTTGCCTGATTATTTTGGTGAAAATTTAGATGCTTTATGGGATTGCCTTACAACAACTATTGCACTGCCGGTGAAAGTGATATTCAAGAACGTAACGCCCTTTCATGAAATGAAATTTGCAAAACAGATAATCGTATTTAAAGAAGCTGCTGAAGAGTTACCCGGCGAATTTCAATTTTCAATAGAAGAAAAATTTGACGAGGATGCAGGGTAGGTAAATAAAATTTTTACTTATGCAAACGCTTAAAAAAATATTGAAATTGATAGGGATACTTTTCCTGGTTGCGCTATTGTTTGGTGTATGGTATGCATGGAGAGCATTTCCTATTATTAGCGGATATGGTGCAAAAAATATGTGCTCCGCATTTTTTGTGCAACACCGTAGTCCATCTGATATAACAAGAGAAGACCTTGGTGATTTCCCTTTATCGCTTGGAAAATACATTGTTGATGAAAAAGACTCATCTGTAACTGGTACTGTTTGGGGCTTTGCAAAAAGAAAAGCGATTTTTAGAAAAGGTATTGGTTGCACATTGATTAATGATTTTACAGAAGCTGAGATAAAAGCCCAGCAATTCAATATTCCATCTCCACCAATACAAAATAGAGATACCATTCCCTGGCCTTATGGCGATAAAATTCAAGACAGCATATCTTCAGATGTAAATAAAGATTTACTAAATGAGGCAGTGGACAATGTGATGAGGGAATCAAAGAACGGTGTGCCAGCCTATACAAGGGCGGTGGTTGTTTTGTATGATGGTAAAATTGTAGCAGAAAAATATGCACCCGGCTTTGATAAAAATACGGTGATGCTCGGTTGGTCAATGTCAAAGAGTTTAACAGGAACGCTTATTGGCATGTTAGTAAAACAAGGCAGGCTTGATATCAATGCACCAGCACCAATTGATCAATGGAAAAATGATTCCAGACACGAAATCAAGTTGAAAGATTTACTGCAGCAAACATCCGGTCTCGATTTCGATGAAGATTACAAGAGCCCAAGTGATGTTACAAGAATGCTTTTTAACAAAGGTGATATGGCTGCGTATACTATTGCAAGACCTTTAAAATATAAGCCTGGTACCGTATTTAATTATTCAAGTGGAAATAGCAATATACTGAGCCGCATTGTAAGAAATACAGTAGGGGAGAATGCGTATACCAGCTTTCCCTACACCGCTTTGTTTCATAAAATAAATGCATATAGCTTTTTGCTGGAGCCAGACGCATCGGGTACGTATATTGGCTCATCGTATAGTTATGCGACTCCAAGAGATTTTGCAAGATTTGGTTTGCTGTATTATAATAATGGTGTTTGGAATGGAGAGCAACTCTTGCCTTCAGATTGGGTAACCAATGCACAAAAGCCTGCAACCTGCGATTCTTTGCAGCGGTATGGTTACCAGTTTTGGCTGAATGGCTTTAAAGAAGAAAATCCTTCAGAAAGAAAATACCCGGATGCACCAACAGATTTGTTTCATTGCAGTGGCTATGGTGGGCAATTTGTTTTTATCATTCCATCAAAAAAATTAGTGATTGTAAGGATGGGCTTACATGATATTGATCGAAATAAATTTTTAAAGGAAATAATTGCTTCATTAAAATAAAATGCCACAACGAGTGTGGCATTTATCATTGCTATACTTTCTTCAATTTCCATCGTCCTTTTTTAAATACGATATAAGCCGCAATGCTGATCAATGTTTCAGCAATGGGTATTGCCATAAACACACCAACAGGTCCTGTAGCAAAAGTGGTGGATAATGTATAAGCCAGTGGTATTTGGAAGAACCAAAAACCAAACAGGTTTATAACAGTAGGCGTTTTCGTGTCGCCAGCACCGTTAAAGGCATTGGCCATCACCATTCCAATTCCGTAAAAGATATAACCACTGGTTACTATTCTTACTGCTTTAATTGCATAATCGGCAACTGTAGCCTCTTTCGTAAAAAATGAAATGATCAGCGGTGTAAAGCAAAGCAGGATCACTGAAACCAGTGCCATAAACAGTGCATTGTATTTAGCTGTTGTCAGTACAGACTCTTCGGCTCTTTGTGGTTGTTGTGCACCAAGGTTTTGCCCAACCAATGTGGCTGCCGCATTGCTCATGCCCCAGGCGGGTAAAATAAAGAATAATACAATTCTAATGGCAATTTGATAACCAGCGGAAGCATCGCTATGACCAGTCTTTGCAACCAGCATTGCCAGTACTATCCAGCTTCCGGAGCCAATCAAAAATTGCAAAGTGGCGGGCCATGCAATGGTGATAACAGACTTTACAATATCCCATTGCACCTGTAAATGTTTCAGTGTGAATTTTACCAAACGCTTGCCATTGAATAAATGCCAGAGCTGGTAACATACACCAATGCCACGCCCTATGGTAGTTGCCATAGCAGCGCCGGCAATTCCCAGTGCAGGTATTGGTCCTAAGCCTCTAATCAATAAAGGGCAAAGAATGATGTTGCAAATATTGGCGAGCCATAAACTTTTCATCGCCATCATAGCATCACCGGCTCCACGAAAGATGCCGTTCAATAAAAATAATAACATGATCACAAGACTTCCACCCATCAATATCCTGGTGTAGCTTACACTGCTTGCAATTGCGGCATCTTCGGCACCCATCCATTTTAATAATTGTTCAGCATAAATAAAACCGGGAATACTGATCACAATGGTTAATGCTGTTGCAATCAGTACAGCCTGCATACCTGCTTTTGAAGCATCTTCATAATGTTTTTCACCCACACGCCTTGCCACCATAGCTGTTGCGGCCATGCTGATACCAATTGCTAAAGAATAGATAATGGTGATCAATGATTCTGTGAGGCCGACAACAGAAGTTGCATGTTTGCCCAAATGACTTACAAAAAAAATGTCAACCACGGCAAACACGCTCTCCATACACATTTCAAGCATCATGGGAATGGCTAATAGTATTACAGCTTTTCGTATGCTGCCATTGGTATAGTCCTGTATTTCGCCGTTTAATGACTGGCGTATTAATGAAAATAGTTTGGTGGTATTACTGGTAGATTGTACAGTAGTCATGGAGAAATTCTTTTAAGTTGTATAAATAAAATAGCAGGCAGAAGTTGCCTAAAGAAATAATTTGAGAAAGGTCAGCAGTTAGTCAAGTAGATAAACTGCTTTAAAAGAATTTCATATTCGTAAAATTTGCAGGCAGCAAAGATGTTTAAAATATTCTACTGGTAAAACTTTATTTTATGAATGGTTGGTTGTGCAATCCAGTGGCTAATGCAACACCTCAATAAAACGAAGCGTTAGGTTTGCAATATCTTTACATTATGAAATTGTTTTTATGCCTGATCATTGCTTTAGTCTTCCTGTCATCTTGTGGTCGCAAGCAAACCTATCTTACAGAGCAGGAAGTAGTTGATGTAATAAAAAAGTTTGATGATGGCTGGCGTCATAAAAACCTGGCAGTTGTGGACTCTGTGCTGGCACCTGGTTATATTTATTTCACCCAATCTGGTGGCCTATTTAGCAGGGATAGTGTGGTACAAACGGCTGGATCTCCGGCTTATACTTTAGAGTTTATGACGAGAACAGGTTTTAATGTGGAACTAAGTGAAAATACAGCTGTGGTAAGTACCCGCTGGATCGGTAAAGGGTCTTACAAAGGTGTTCCTTTTGATGAAGATCAACGATGCAGCATCACTGTAATTAAATCTAATGGAAAGGTGCAGATATTTTCAGAGCATTGTACCCCAATCAGGCCCGCAGTTATATTTCACTAAAGGACTTTTAAAAGTTGAAGCAAGCATAGTCTTAATTAAAAATGCCCCATGCATTTATTCCGCTTCTTTTTTGAAAGGCAACTGAAGATAGAAGTACACCGATTATCAACAATAATGGCAAGGTTTTAGTAAAAGTATTCGTAAAGATGAATAAACTAAAATGTATATTTATTGTTCTATCAGTTATGAGCTATACAACCCTTTATAATTAAAGCTAACCGACGAAACATGAGGAAAATACTCCTAATTATTTTTATAGGGCTGCTCAAGCTCAGTGTCGTGAAGTCACAGAATTTCTTTTTCACTCTAACAGGCGCTATGAGCAATTACCAGGGCGACCTCCAGGGATCAATGATAAGCCTGAAAAACATTCGTGGCGCTTTTGGTGCTGGTATATATTATCAAGTTAAAGAAAAACTATATCTCCGCAGCCAGGTTGTTTTTGCAAAAGTGGCTGGCAATGATGCAGGCACGGTAAACCAGGCAAGGAATCTGAGTTTTTCAAGTCCGGTAACAGAAATTCATTTGGGTGCAGAGTATGATATTTTCAACGTGTATGAACGTGGTTCTACTCCTTATGTTTTTGCAGGCATTGCTTATGTTAAGTTTAATCCTTCTGCAATAGATTCACTGGGTAATAAGGTTTACCTGCAGCCCTTGGGTACCGAAGGCCAGGGATTTTACCAGGGCAGAAAAAAGTATAGCTTAAATGGTATCTCAATTCCTTTTGGGGCAGGTTTAAAGCAGGCTTTGAATGATAATATAATGCTGCGGATTGAGCTAATCATGCGAAAGACATTTACAGATTACCTTGATGATGTAAGCACATTTTATATTGATCGTACTGCATTGCTAACCAATAACGGAGCAAAGGCAGTAGAAATGGCCTTTAGAGGAGATGAGTATAAAAACACTTTTACATACCCCCGTGAAGGTACCATTCGTGGTAATCCTAAAAGCAAAGATTACTATTATACAATAGGTGCATCTATTAGTTTTAGATTAGGTGCAGCAGAAGACAGATTAATGAAGAAATATAAAACAAGGTTAGGCTGTCCCACAAACGTGTTTTGAAATCAATCAATATTTTAATTCAATGGCAGAACATTATCGGCGTTCTGCCATTTTAGTTTTTACATTTGTTGCTTAACAAAAAAGAATGGCATATTCATCACTGGAAGCTTGTTTATTAGATCTGGAAAAGCATGGACATTTGGTAAGAATAAAAGAAGAGGTGGATCCCTATCTTGAGTTGGCAGCAATTCATTTGAGGGTATTTCATGCTGGTGGGCCTGCACTGTTGTTTGAGAATGTAAAAGGCAGCAGATTTAGAGCTGCGTCTAATATTTTTGGTACGCTTGAGAGAAGCAAATTTATTTTTAGAGCTACCCTTCACCAGGTACAGCAATTAATAGAATTTAAAAACAACCCGGTAGAAGCGATCAAACATCCAATAAAAAATTTTAGTACGGGCATAGCTGCATTAAAAGCGCTACCGCTCAAGAATCCTTTAAGCAAACCCATTTTATTTCAGCAGATAAAAATTAGTGATATTCCGCAAGTGCATCATTGGCCTATGGATGGTGGTGCCTTTGTTACATTACCGCAGGTGTATACCGAAGATATTGATCAGCCCGGTATCATGCATGCTAACCTGGGTATGTACCGCATTCAATTATCAGGTAATGATTATGAGCCTGACAGGGAAATAGGTCTGCATTACCAGTTGCACCGCGGCATCGGTGTACACCAAACAAAAGCTAATAAAAAGAGCCAGCCTCTAAAAGTAAGTGTATTTGCAGGAGGGCCTCCGGCACACACGGTTGCAGCGGTAATGCCATTACCGGAAGGTATCAGTGAAATGACTTTTGCGGGTGTATTAGGTGGCAGGAGATTTAGATATATGTATGATGAAGGCTTTGCAATAAGTACCGATGCCGATTTTGTGATAACAGGAGAAGTATATCCAGGAGAAAACAAACTGGAAGGTCCCTTTGGAGATCACCTGGGTTATTACAGTTTACAACATACTTTCCCTTTAATGAAGGTGAAAAAAGTGTATGCAAAGAAGAATGCAATTTGGCCGTTTACAGTTGTTGGCCGTCCACCACAGGAAGATACCAGTTTTGGCCAGCTCATACATGAGCTTACCGGTGATGCGGTACAGGCAGAGATCCCCGGCTTAAAAGAAGTGCATGCCGTGGATGCAGCTGGCGTACATCCGTTACTGTTAGCTGTGGGAAGTGAGCGCTATACACCTTATATGCCTTCCAAACAGCCTGCTGAAATATTAACCATTGCAAACCATGTATTGGGCACGGGGCAGTTAAGTCTTGCTAAGTTTTTATTTATTGCGGCTGATGATGCAGGTAAATTAACCACCAAAAACATTCAACAATATCTGCAGTTTATATTTGAAAGAATTGATCTTGCAAGAGACATTCATTTTTATACCAATACTTCTATCGATACGCTTGATTATTCTGGTACAGGTTTGAATTTAGGAAGCAAAGTGGTTCTTGCGGCTTACGGGGAGATTAAGAGGGAACTAGCTACAGAAGTTCCTGAAATCTTTTACACACTAAAGCATTTTGAAAACCCCAAAATGGTAATGCCAGGAGTGGTTGCTTTGCAAACGAAATCTTTTGAAACTTATCCAAAAACTGAAGATGAAATGGGAAGCCTTCAGGAGCAATTGAAGGATTACAGCATATTGAATGGTATTACGATGATGGTAGTTGCCGATAATGCAGCATTTGTAGCCGCAACGCTTAATAATTTTTTATGGGTTACTTTCACCAGAAGCAACCCTTCGCATGATATCTATGGTATTGGAAGTTTTGTGCTAAACAAGCATTGGGGAAGCAGGGGCCCATTAGTAATAGATGCAAGAATAAAGCCGCACCATGCGCCTCCGGTACAAATGGATCCTGCAGTTGAGAAAAGAATTAACCGTGTATTTGAAAAGGGTGGTAGCTTGTATGGGCTTGGTTAAACTATCTTTCAGGTTTAAATATGGAACATTATTATGAAAAATACATTTAGTCTTTTTGCTGCTGCATTTCTTCTTTTTTCCTGCAAGGCCCAGCAAAAACAACCAGATTTACCTCTAAACAACGACTCCAATACACTACTCTGGCAGATAAGCGGGAACGGTTTAAAGCAAAACAGTTATCTCTTTGGAACTTTCCATCTTATGTGCCGGGGAGACATACAGTTTAGTAATTCTTTAAAATCTGCATTGTCAAATTCTTCAACTGTGTACATGGAAATGGATATGGATGATCCTGCAGTACTAATGGGAGGATTGTTAATGATGAACATGAAAGGTGGTAAAAAACTAAAAGATCTGTGTACACCAGATGAATACAAAAAAATAAATTCCTTTTTTGGAGATAGCCTGCACATGCCTTTGGGAATGCTCGAAACGATTAAACCATATTTCCTGGTTGCACTTTTATATCCGAAAATGATGCCCTGTAAATCTGTTAGTGGTGTGGAGGAGGAACTGGTTAAATTAAGCAAAGAAAATAAAAAGGAAATTAAAGGACTGGAAACCATGGAGTTTCAATCGTCTGTTTTTGATAGCATCCCTTATGAAAAACAAGCTAAAGAGTTGATAAAATCTATTGACAGTATTGGTTCTTACCGTAAGTATTTTGATACGATGGTAACAGTGTATAAGAACCAGGAATTATCCAAAATGGAAACACTCTTTCAAGACGAAAATGCAGGGATGGAGGAGTACCAGGATTTATTATTGGACAATAGAAATAAAAACTGGGTCAAACAGCTTCAATCAATTATGAAAGAACAACCGGTATTTGTGGCTGTAGGTGCAGGGCACTTGTCTGGAAAAAATGGGTTAATCACTCTACTCAAAACCAACGGATATACGCTAACACCAATATTAAATAAATAGCAGTCTGTAGAAAAAAATGCCCATGCATCGTTTTTTCTACACCTTGTGGTATTAGCTGCACTTCTTTAAGAATAGGCATTCGTCTTTAAGTAACGTTCCACATCGGAAGCGACAAATCCAACTTTAGAAATAGCCTGCCTCAATCTTTCTTTAGTTACACCGAATTTATTGCACCAATATTCTAATTCATAGTTTTCAAAAGCCTTTTGATATTC